>CAKZLL010000055.1 GCA_937125475.1 uncultured Saprospiraceae bacterium
TTATGAAAAAAATGTATCTAATCGGTTTGATTGTTCTTGTAGAAGTGGCATTCTTGAGTTTTTCGAGACTTCAAGAAGAGAAGATTCATTCGGTTGAGGCAGAATTACATGATGTCGTTTCAGTAGCGATAGCACCTTCTCCAATAGCAATAAAAGAACCCAAGCCTAAACCTAAAAAACCCGAAATACAATGCCCAACTAGAATTACAATTTCAGCAGAGGTAGATCGTACTTTTTATGAACATGGGTATCCGCCAGACGGCAATCGCCTCATATTACATGTCTATAATCAAAGCTTGAGTCTCAGCGGACATGAGCTGAAAAAATTGCCGAAGGAAATATTAAATACCGAATGTATTCAAAAACTGTCTGTAAACCGTAATCTTTTTACTGAAATCCCAGTTCAACTTTTTAAACATCCTCATTTAGAAAGGTTAGATTTTTCAAATAATAAAATTACAACTTTTCCCAATATTAAAGCACCTACATCACTCAAGCGCCTTAATCTTTCGGGTAATAATATTACAGAAATTCCAGCAAGTATTAAGTATTTTACCAATTTAGAATATCTATATTTGGAAGATATGGACAGCCTTGAAAAAATCCATGATGATATTAAAGAATGTAAAAATTTGAAATACTTGGTTGTTAAAAATACGCCACTTAGTCGATCTTATAGCAAGGTAATCAAGTTAAGAAAGATATTACCAAATACGCAGGTTTTTTGGTATTCCAAATAGAACCAAATGATTATCAGCATTTTATAACATCCACAATCAAACATTCTTTATGAAAACAATGTATATAATTGGTTTAATTATTCTCGCAGAAGTAGCATTTTTGGGTGTTTCTTATATCCAAGAAAAAGAAGTGTATAGCAATTATTATTCCAATGATAATTACTATGAAGAATATGAGCAAGAAGCTGTAGAATATGCAGAAGAAGAAGTGGTAGAGTATGCAGAAGAAGTCGAAGTGCCATCTTGCCCAACTGAATTTATTTTGCTGATTAATGAAACTGATTTTATAGAAAACGACAATGCTGATATTAGTAACAATAAACGTTTTACGATCAAAAACGGGCATTTAGATTTGAGGAGGATGCGTTTGCAAGGCGTGCCTACTTCAGTTCCCGAAGAAACTTGCATCACTAGTATTGACTTAGAACATAATATTATCGACATTTTCCCAACTGAATTATCACGATTGCCTGATTTGCAATATTTGACTTTAGCCCATAATAATATTACTGAGATTGAGGCATTTGGCGCGTTATATACTTTGAAACATTTGGATTTGTCGAGTAATAATCTTTCAGAAGTTCCTCCGATTGGTTATTTAAAAAATTTAGAATCCTTGAATTTACGTGGCAATTATGGGCTTTCTTATTCAAACAATATTCAAAAACTAGGCAATTTACCCTTACAAAATCTAGATATTAGATACACTAATTTAGCAAAAAATAAAGCAGCTATTACCGAATTAAAAGAACTATTGCCCAATACTTCGATTTTGTATTAGATCAAGCTATTAATAATAAATCCTTGATTTTAATTATATTAGCTGTCTAAATTATTTTCTACCAATAAAAAAATAAAGGCAGGCAAGTGGCAAATCAAATGGATGAAAACACTTTTAATAAGGTCAAACTTTACGTTGAACAGAATGAGTTTAAGCGTTGCTTTGCTTGGTTAGACGAAATGGTAGAAAACATTCCTTTTGAGCAACACAACCTAAATATGCTCAAAAACAGCTATAATTTGCTCCAAAATAAACGCATTCAAGGTATATTGGAAGAGGAAGAATTTAGTCTTTTTCAGGAAGATGTTTTGTCCTATATTGAGCTACTCGAAGAGCGTGTACAAAATAGCCGCATTCATCGTAGAAAAACCATTACTGATTTAGAAGGCATTTCCACTATTGATAAAATTCGTTGCCAAACGTGCGAATCCAGCCATATTCAAGTTGTTTTTTTAGAAAAACAAGAAATAATTGAATGCTTTGATTGTAAGACGATTGTAGAGCGTTTTATCCCACCTAAGTATGAATTACCAGTTGTAGATGATGAAGGTTTCACGACCGATAAACAACGAGAATTTGAACGGCTAATGACTTTTTGTCGTCATGATATTATTCTAGGAGATTATGAATCTGCTTTCGATAATGCCGAAAAAGCCATCAATTTAGGGTTTGATATCCAAGAAGCTTGGGAATATTACGCACTTTGCTATTATTACAAAACAGAGAAATCCGAAATTATAAACACTAATGCCAATGAAATTCTCGCCGCATTAAAAACCTCAATTGTCTCCAAATTAACGGAACCTTTTCGCAATTCAGAGACGCGTGAAGTCATTGGAAGAGGCTTGGCTAGTGCCGTAAAAAGACGTTATGAGGTAGTTGAGCCTAATTTAGAAGCTAATCGCTGGGAATTAGTGAAATATCTTCAAGTTTGGTTTGCTTGTTATGAAATTTTCAATAGTAAGGCTTTTTTAGAGGCAATTATTGAGGAAATGGTTGGACAAGGCAAGTTAGAATGGTTCATTTTGAATTTGCATAATGAAGAAGTCAGTGTTTTACCTTCGCTTTTAGAAGCTGAATTTGATACAAAAAATATTCTAAAAAAAGCCCTTAATGAACTATATCATGATGATAAAAAATACCTAGCCTATTTGCATCAAACAAAGATAAATCTAGCTGAAAATGCAGGTAGTGAAACTTTTTCAATTTACTTGAATACGTTACGAAATAATAATAAGAGTAATAATTATCAAAAGGAAAATAGTACGGCTGAGATACAAACTATTATTAATTGCATTCAAACTTGGCAAAAAATTTATGACATCAATCAAAATGCTTTTGGTGTTAAATTGTCCATAGAAGAACTGGCTTGTAATAAGAAAATCTGTTGGTTTGACCTAAATTCCAAAGGACAACTCATAGAACAACCTCATATTATTAGCATTGGATTTCGCCCATTTTTGACTATCCAAAAAATGGCAAAACTAGGTAAAACATCTTTAAGAGCACTCGAAAAAAGTATCAAGTTGCATATAAGCCAACAAATGAGCTATGAGAATGAGGAATTTGTTCTATTATTAATGAAAAATAAGGAATTAAATGACCTTGTTTTACAACAAATAGAAGGCTTATTAGATCGTTGGAGAATATGTTATTTGGCTTCTGGTGATGATCAATTTATTAAAAGAGCCTTAGCTTTTCTGACACATGACCGATATTCTTTGATCTTTTTTGATTTGGAAAACAAACAAGTAGTTGATGGTTTTTCAACTAAAAATAATTATTCATTAGTTCATGAAATCAAAAAATTCTGTACTTGGCTAAAAGAGACGGAATGGGATGAACAAGTCATGATTGAAAAAGTAAAATACAATCTAATTGTAGAGCGATTTTATTATATTCAAGAAGATTATAAAAAAGCTATAAAAACTATAAAAAAATATAACAATCGAACAAATCCTGATATTATTGCTATTCATAAAAGTATAATCGCTGCTAAAGAATTGTTTTATATCAGTGGAAATGACGATCATTTGATTTGGGCAATAGACGAATTGGCAGGTCTGGGCGAAAGCGGTATTCACTGGTTCTTGAGAACCAAAGACGGCAATAAAATGATCAATCCTAGAATTAAAATGGTCATTAGCGATGATTTGTATTTTTTGTGGGATGAATTAACAAGATTGGTTAATACCGTTAAAATTTATGCTCCGCCCGTTATTTCGGAGAAAGCCACATTTATAAAACGATTATTCGGTTTATTTAAATTATAAGTGAAACGCAGGAATAAAATCCCGCGTTTCATTTCTTTTCTTACTCACAATTCTGCAAACATTTCCCTTCATTATCAATCACTTGCATCTTTTCACCGAAATAAACTCGCGCTTCATCTCCATCAGTAGAATGCAATTCATCATAAATAAATGGAATAACTTCTTGACCTGTATAATCAACTGTTCCCCACTTTCCATCCTTTTTAAACCACATATAATTCATGCAAATATGAAGTAATCCCGAATAGGTTTCATCAAATTCATATTGAAAAGGAACGATAATTGTTCCATTTTCATCCAAAAGCCCATATCGTTTTTTAAATCTAGCAATGCTAATATTTTCGTCATTGTAAGGCGAAAGATATTGATATTTGAATGGAATATGCGGTTTATCTTGAGCGTCAATCATGCCCCATTTCCCCCTATTGTTTTTGGCAACAGCATAACCATTTCGGTAACGCCTCATGATTTTATATTTAAAATCAATAACAATTTCATTCGATTTATCAATTACGCCCCATTTCTCTTCCATTTTCACCGCAGCAATTCCACCTTCAAAAATTGTAGCAGCATCATAATTGAGGGGAATAATTTCGTCTCCTTCCTCATTAATATAACCAAATTTACCATTTAAGCCAACCACAGAAAAATCATCATTATAAGACATAATGACTTGATCATACTCTTTTTCTAAAGTCAGTTGATTAACAAAACCCAAGCTCCCCTGAATGAGTTTTTTCTTCACTAAAAAAAGGTATTTTTCTCCTCTTTTGGCTAAAATTAAAGATCGGCTAAAATTAACCGTCGTATCAAAATCAGCCATAAGCGACTCTCCTTTATGGTTAATTATTTTGTATTTGTCTCCTTGTTTGACCGTTGAGAATTGATTTCCATAAAATTCAGCATCCTCAAACTGAGGCGGGACAATAAATTTTTTCAATTTAAAATCATACAATCCCCATTTGCCATTTTCTTCGACCCATTCTAAATTCGTAGGCGTTTTTGTGTTGTTAAGCTTTGTCCTCGGTGGTTGTGTGTAGCCTTGAATCACATTAACCACGAGCAGTAAAATCAATGAATACTGACGCATTTTTCCCTAGTTTTGTTTTTTTCATTAACGCTATTCATTTTTAATTAAAAAATGATAGTGCTGTTTTGTTCCAATTCTTTAAATTAGTGGTGAGCGTATTAATTTATTAATTCTTTCTACTTTCAATTTACAACAATAAAACTATATAAAAACCTGACAATCAAAATTGTTATAAACTTTACTTTATTAAATATTATATTTTAATTTATTATTTAGTCATTTTAAAATTTATTTTTCACTTAATCCTGAAAGTTCATGTTTGCGACAAAGTCGCGGACAAACTGACAAACTCTCTACTGGTTTTGGAATATTCGTGTAAGGCTTATCCAACTATCTTTCGAGTGAAAATTCCTTTTGATGACTATGGCGTAAAATATTGTAAGCGAATAGATTAGTATTTTGGGCGAATTTACTTCATTATAGTGCTGCTCAAACTGTTTTTTCAGTTGTGCTATATATTCATTCATACTGGCTAGAGTTAGTTATTAGTCTAAAATCTTCCACTTATTTTGTATTAAGTATAGAAGAATTGAAAACAGTTCGCGAATTATCGTGTTTTTAATCAAAACTACGGTAAGTTTGCACTTATTTTCAAGAGTGAAGATATTAAATATTTTTATAATAAATATAATTTTAAATAAAATATGATTTAATTTTCGTTTAAATAAACTAAAATTGATAAGATAATCACCTTATTTACAATTTTTTATATGTTATAAAAATATTATTCTGATTATTAGTCTATAATAAATCGGTTGATTAAATTTTAAAAATGGGAAGCAGGAAAGCATTAAATAAGAAAGAGGAAGGAGAAGAGAAAAAAGTCTCTCTCAATCCAACAAAATTAAAAGAGGCGGTTCGAGTTTTTAAATATATAAAAGAATTTCGTTGGCATTTTTTTGTAGGATTATTGTTATTAGCAGCGTCTAGTTTAGTTTTTATGGTATTTCCTGTAGCAGCAGGAGAATTGCTCAATATTGCAACGGGCAAGCCACAATATGACTACTCATTAGAGGATATTGGCTTATTGTTGGTCATTGTATTAATTGTCCAGAGTGTGACTTCCTTTGCTCGCGTGTTACTATTTGCGATTGTGAGCGAAAAAGGGATGGCAAATTTGCGGAAATCATTGTATGAAAAATTAATTTCATTGCCTATTACTTTTTTTGAAAACAACCGTGTTGGGAATTTGACGAGTAGAAGTACGGCAGATGTCGAGCAATTACAATCCGCTTTTTCGGTTACTTTAGCAGAATTTTTAAGACAAATAATCACGTTGATTGTTGGGATTTCTATTCTATTTTATCTCACAACTGACTTGGCTTTGCTTATGTTATCGACTTTTCCTTTTGTAATTATTTTTGCCATGTTTTTTGGTCGATACATTAGAAAATTATCAAAAGAACGTCAAGAGGAATTAGCAGAAACAGCTACCTTTTTAGAGGAATCATTACATTCTATTAGTGTTGTTAAGTCCTTCACTAATGAATGGTTTCAAGCTTTGCGCTATGGCAAGTCAATTGATAACGTGGTAAAAATATCTTTGAAATTTGCCCGTATTCGTGGTTTATTCATTGTTTTTATTATTGGAATTTTGTTTGGAACAATGTTTTTTGTTCTTTATCGAGCTTCATTAATGGTGCAAGCAGGTGATTTACCTGTCGGAAATCTAGTCACATTTATTGCCTTAACTGGAATTATTGGCGGTGCAATTGGTGGTTTAGGTAATTTATACACCGCTTTATTAAGTGCGGTAGGTGCGACGGAACGAATCATGGATATTTTAGAGATGCCTTCGGAAGTCGAATTTGAATCAGGACAAGAAACGAAAAAAATAGATATAAAAGGCGGAATTGAATATAAAAATGTAGGTTTTGCCTATCCTTCTCGAACTGATGTTGAGGTTCTAAAATCCATTGATTTAAAAATAAATGATGGCGATACAGTCGCACTAGTCGGGTCGAGTGGTTCTGGAAAATCGACGATTGTACAATTATTAATGCGTTTTTATGATTTTCAACGCGGTACAATTGCGGTTGGAGGCACGGAAATTCAAGATTATAATATTTCGGAATTTCGAAAAAATATAGCGGTTGTTCCTCAAGAAGTATTACTTTTTGGTGGTTCTATTCGTGAAAATATCGCTTATGGCGATCCTAATGCCTCAGAAGAAGCTATTATTGAAGCAGCAAAACAGGCAAATGCTTGGGAGTTTATTTCTAAAGTAAAAGAAGGTTTAGATACAATCGTGGGCGAACGCGGTATTAAATTATCGGGCGGTCAGCGTCAAAGAATTGCGATTGCAAGAGCTATTTTGAGAAATCCGAAAATTTTGATTTTGGATGAAGCCACTTCCGCACTTGATGCAGAATCTGAAAAGATAGTTCAAGAGGCTTTAAATAATTTAATGGAAGGCAGAACGTCAATTGTGATCGCTCACCGCTTGGCGACAATTAGAAATGCCGATTGTATTTATGTTTTGGACGATGGCGAAATCGTTGAACAAGGTACGCATGAAGAATTAGCTAAATTAGATGGCGTTTATAATTCGTTGGCTAAATTACAGTTTGAATTAGTTTAAACTAAATTTAAGGATTGGATCTCTTGAAGAGGTTCAATCCTTATTTTGTATGTTTTTAATTCTTATTTAAAATAACTTGACAAAGCTCCTCTCCTATCCGCTTGTTCAATTTTCCATTGTTTAAAATATTAACAAACGCCAAATCACAAGTTTGAGTGACCATTTTTTGTTGATTTTCATCATACATTTTTTGTTGAAAAATGCCTTGTTGAGTGGTTTGTTTTGTTTGCGTTTTCGGATAAATCAACACGGATCTTGCCGCACGAAAGTAATGTCCATAAACAAACATCTGCTTTAAATCCTCGCTTTGTGGCGTTGCTCGTTTGAGT
>CAKZLL010000056.1 GCA_937125475.1 uncultured Saprospiraceae bacterium
AATCCCTTACGTTAAGCTAAATCCACGCAACAAGACGGAAACGATCAATTTCTTTGATCCAGAAGCCGTCAAAACACTAAATAAAACCTTGCTCAAGCAATATTCTGGTGTTCAAAACTGGGATATTGCAGAAGGATATTTGTGTCCGCCAGTGCCAGGGCGTGCGGATTATATCCATTATATAGCGGATCTTTTAGGAGAAACGAATAACGGAAAAATTCCTAAAGGTAAGAAAGTCAAGTGTTTAGATATAGGTGTTGGTGCAAATTGTGTTTATCCGATTTTAGGAAATAGTGAATATGGCTGGTCTTTTACAGGTTCAGAAATTGATCCAAATGCTTTGAAATCGGCTGAAAATATCATTAAAGCTAACCCACCATTAGACAAAAGAGTGCAATTGCGCCTCCAAAAACAACCTGGTTTTTTCTTTAAAGGGATTATCCGAAAGGAGGAAAGATTTGATGTGACGATGTGTAATCCACCTTTTCATGCGTCTTTAGCTGCGGCTAAATCAGGAACTTTGCGGAAGCTGAAAAACTTGAAATCCAAAAATATTAAGGAATTAACGCTTAATTTTGGTGGTCAGAACCAAGAATTGTGGTGCAAAGGCGGTGAGATTAAATTTCTAAAAGAGATGATTGCTGAAAGTGCGGATTTTGGAAAAGCTTGTGGTTGGTTTACTACTTTAGTGTCCAAAGAATCAAACTTAGATCGAGTACAACGCGCCATTAAAAAAGTAAAAGCCGTAGAAATGAAAATCATTCCGATGGGGCAAGGAAATAAAAAAAGCCGTATTGTTGCATGGCGATTTTAATAAAAATACTAGAAAATAAGCGTCGGATGCCTTCAAGGTGTCCGACGCTTAAATTTTTAATTAATACTCAGATTTTAATAATCCAAAAGCAACGGTGTCTAAAAACGCACCTTCAAAAAAATAATTCTGCCTAAAATGCGCTTCTTTTTTAAATCCTTTTTTTAATAAAACACGGATAGATGGCGAATTTTCAGGATGAACACGAGCTTCAACAGAATGTAAATTCATTTTTTCAAAACCATATTTCAAAACTGCGGTTAATGCTTCGGGCATAATGCCTTTTTGATGAAAATCTCCGTGCAACATATAGCCAATTTCCGCTCGTCCATCTGGTTTTGACATATTCCAAAAACCAACTGTTCCGATTATCCGATCGCTTCCTTTAATGGTAATTCCGTAATTAATTCCTTTATTTTCGGTAACGATACCTTGAATCATTTCAATTAGTTTTTCGGCATCATCCAGCGTTTTAGCTAATGGTCGTCCAATGTATTTCATGACACTTTTATCCGAACGCATCGCAAAAATATCTTTTACATCTTCTTTTGTAATTGCTCTCAGTAGCAATCTTTCAGTTGTTAATACAGGAAAAGGAGTAAACTCCGTGATGATCATATTTTTATTTTTTGAAAATTTTGGTGGTGGGTTGAGGTGTCAGGGGCGAGGTGTCAGGTGTCAGTAAAAAAGTGCAAGTTTTAGTACTTAGTTTTTCAAATGAGGAACTTTTTTTACTAAAAATGAACAAGCTTAAAACTATTATTTTCCCTGACACCTCACCCCTAAAATTTTTTATTACATAGCAATCGGCGCACTTAAACAATTTTCTGGAATTTTAAATGCATCAACCAAATCAACGGCAATTTGCCTTACTTCAAAACAAAGTTTCTCAATTTGACGGCTAATTGCTTTCGTTTGAACGCCTCCCATATAATCGTTTTCTAGATACCAAGCAGCATGACGTTCAATGTACCAAAGTGCAAACAAATCGCATAATTTTTTGAGTGGACGCTGCAAACTTTCGTCTGTACATTCCGCAATTCCTGCGATGAATTTTTCTAAGATAATACGCTCTACGCTCGCATGAGCTAAGTCGATTAAATAATTCTGACTACGAATAAAAGCATCATAATGTGGAACACCACTTTTAATTAATTTTCTTAAAAAAGTAGCAGCTTTAATTTGTAATTGACGCTCGCGATATTTGAAAGCATCTAACTGAAAATCAGCACTTCGTAAAACTTCTTGACTAGTTGAACGACCCGAAAAAGGATTGATTTTATCAAAGGTTGTCCCGACTTGTTCCATAAAGAAATTTAGATAACTATAAGTGTTTTCTTCATTAAATTCTTTTTTGAATTGGGTCAATAAACCTTTTGCAACTAATTGCATTAGAACTGTATTATCACCTTCAAAAGTAGTGAAAACGTCCGTATCGGCTTTCAAATCAGCAAAACGATTGACTGCCAAATAGCCTTGACCGCCACAAGCTTCGCGGCATTCTTGAATTGTATCCGTTGCATTCCAAGTGCTAAATGCTTTTAAACCAGCGGCTAAAGCTTCTAATTCGCGTTTGTCTTCCAGATTCTGATCTCGAACGTATTGCGTTAGTAAATCTTTAAGTGCAAAGTCCAAAGCATAGGCTTTCGCCAAAAGTGGCATTAATCGCCTTTGATGGGTTTTATAATCTAATAATTGTGTTTCGTCTTTATCGTCAGGCCCAAATTGCCTGCGTTTACTTCCGTAACGAATAGCGATAGTCAATGCTGATTTTGAGGCACTCAAAGCCGCACTCGGTATGCCAACTCGACCACCAATCAATGTGCCGAGCATTGCAAAAAAGCGGTGAGAAGGACTTTCAATTGGGCTAGAATAGACACCATTTTCATCGACATCACCAAAACGATTAAGCAAATTTTCTTGTGGAACACGTACATGATTGAACCATAAACGCCCGTTATCTACTCCGTTTAAACCTAGTTTTGGACCACAATCCTCGATATAAATACCTTGAAGCGGCTTATTATTAGTATCTCGAATTGGAACAAGTACCGCGTGAACGCCATATTCTTGATCATCAATTTGTAATTGTGCAAAAACGGTTGCCATTTGACCATGTGCCGCAGCGTTTCCGATATAATCTTTGCGTGCGGAAGCGAAAGGTGTATGAATGATAAATTCCTTACTTTCTTTGTCAAAAGTAGCGGTTGTTTCTATATCTCGAACATTTGAACCATGTCCTAATTCAGTCATAGCGAAACATCCTGGCAATTCTAATTTGCCCGTTTTGTCGAGGTATTTTTTAAAATGTCGCTCTGTGCCGAGTTGTGCAATGCTTCCGCCAAATAAACCAAATTGTACTCCAAACTTAATAACTAAACTCAAATCGAAGTAAGCCATTGTTTCTAAAGCCGCCAAATATCCGCCCATATCGCCGCCTCCACCATATTCTTTTGGATAGGCTAAAGCGCCTATGCCTTCCTTTGCCAAGTGTTTGCACCAATCTAATGTGACTTCTCGATACTCTTCTTTGCTCAATTCTTTGACGTGTTGGAAAGGTGGATTACTGATGATTTTGCGCATTTTTTGGCGCACTTCTGCATAATCATTGTCTAAAAAATCATTCATTGCTTGCGTCGAAAAAGTAGTTTTTCGCCCAATTTGAGATAAATCAAGCGGCAATTGATTTTCAGAAAAAAGAAGCAGATATTGATATTTAGAAATTGGGCCGATGACTTCTTCCATTAGGTTTAAATCGGCTTGTGCAGTTTTTGAAGCAATTCGTTTCACAACATCACTACTTGCTATACGTACAATTTCTAAACCTAATTGTGCCAATGATTTTTTGGAGGAATGTGGAATATTAGACGCAATTTTACGAATGACTTCTGCCCAGTTATCGAGCGTACTTTCAGAAGGCGGATGTTTAGGATCCAGCCAAGATAAGACGATTGTTTTTTCGGCAGGCTTGAGCCATTTTGCATTTTTAGTTTTGGGAACGAGTGTATCTAATTCACTATCGGTCAGTCGTTGATCTGCCCATGCACCATATATTAATGGTAATAAAGCAAGAATGGCTGGATGTTGTTGAATGGATTTGAAATCTACTTCGTTATACGTGTCGATGAATGATGCTAACATATTTATTTTAGATTGGCAAACTAGATAATTATTAGTGTTTGCGGTGGTCTTATTAAATTTATTTATAATAATACAATTTTTGTTATAAAAATGAGGGAGTTTTTCGATAAAAACATAGAATTTTAGCCTTGTATTTAATTGATTGTCTAATTTTTAAAAAAATATAGAAATGAAATACCTGATTTTTTTTGTATTGATAGTGAGTTGGAGTGCTTGTAATGAAACATCGCAAGAAACAGAGAAAGACGAAGTGAAAAAAGTGATTGAGATTGAAGAACATCCAGAATTACAATCCATTTTTAAAGCAGAGGATGTGATTGGTACAACGGTTATTTCCGAAATGGAAACGGGCAAAACA
Organism: uncultured Saprospiraceae bacterium; assembly: GCA_937125475.1. Lineage (GTDB taxonomy): Bacteria > Bacteroidota > Bacteroidia > Chitinophagales > Saprospiraceae > CAKZLL01. The sequence continues at coordinate 4,311 of CAKZLL010000056.1, forward strand.
TGGTTGTATAATAAAGATCGAGCGCATCAAGGATTTTTACCAGCGTCTACTTTTAAAATTCCTAATTCGCTGATCGCGTTAGAAACAGGCGTGATTACACTCACTGATACATTGAAATGGAACGGTGAAGATCATTGGAATGACAATTGGAAAAAAGACCATGTTTTAGCGACAGCTTTTGAAGTGTCTTGTGTGCCTTGCTATCAAGAGATTGCCAAGAAAATCGGCGTAGAACGAATGAATAAACACACTAAAGCGATGAATTATGGCAAATTAGATGTTAATGAAGAGACGATTGAGAATTTTTGGTTGACAGGAGATTCAAGAATTACACCAATGGAACAAATCGACTTTATTAAAAATATTTATCACAAGACATTGCTATTTGAAGAGAATAAACCGTTTTCAAAACAATCAATCGAATTGCTTCAAAGTATTTTAACAAAAGAAGAAGGCACAGATTATTTGATGCAATACAAAACAGGTTGGGCGCAAGATGACAATATTAATACAGGTTGGGTTGTAGGATATTTAACACATTTAAAAACGAACAAAGTTTATGCTTTTGCGACTAATATCGACCGACCGCGTTCTAGACCGTCGGATGGTTTTGCGAAAGCAAGAATTGATATTACTAGAAATGCTTTTGGTAAATTGGGTATTGTTGAATTATTGTGATTTTTAAAATACTAGAGATTCGATCTTTTCAAAAGATCGAATCTCTAGTATTTTAGAATAACTTATTTAATTACTCTCTTACAAAACGAGCTCGCCCAACAATTTGATTTTTATCATCAACAAATTGAACAAAATAAACACCACTATTTAAAGCCTGAACATCTAATTGGGTATTTGTAATATAATTAGATTGAACAATTTGTCCTAGACTATTAATAATTAAAGCCTTTTCAAATTTGTTAATAGAAGGCGTTTGAATATTTAAAATACCATTAGTTGGATTTGGATAGATATTAATCGTTGGAATGTTTAAACGATTAGTACCTGTATAAAAAGCAACAACCATAGAGTCTGTTCCTATACAACCATTCGCATCTGTTACCGTAACAGAATAAGTACCTTCATTGAGAATAGTAAGGGTTTGAGTTGTATCACCAGTTGACCAGCTATAACTAGCAAAAATACCTGCATCTGCAACAAGAGAATCACCGCCAGTCAGAGAATCTAAGGCATTTAAACCAATATTAATTGGAGCTAAAATAGTAACAACAGCAGCATCAAAAGAAGAACAACCTATTGAATCGGAAGCTGTAACAGTATAAGTTCCTGAAGCATTTACAGTAATAATTGAGTCTGTACTACCTGTATTCCAACTAAAATTACTGACATTGGCGGAAGCTGTAAGCATAGCAGAATCTCCATTACAAACCGTTGTGTCAGCGCCTACCGTCACAATTGGATCTGGATTGTAACTCACCATTATTGTATCACTATAAGCGCAAGCATTCAGTGTAACATTGGCAATATAAGTTCCAGCAGTAGTAACAGAAATGGCGGCAGATGTAGAGGAATTACTCCAAATATGATTGCTATTACCAGGAATAGCCGAAGATAAAACCACATTTTGCCCTGAACATAAAGTTGTATCATTTCCTAATTCAAAACTAACTGAATCTACTGTTACTGTAACAGAATCAATCGCGTTACAAGGGCCACCGAATGCTTCTAATACATAAGTATAAGTACCAGCATAAGGAAAATTAGATGTTAAAGTCAAATTAGTAGTATCAAGAACAATCCCATTTGTTGACCAAGCAAAAGACGTAGCATTTGTACTTCCCGTTAGTGTGGCACTTTGTCCAGTACATATAAAATCATTAAAAGTACTAATATTAGAAGAAACACCACAGCAAGAAGTCACCACCATAGGAGCAGTATTCATACTATTCTGAAATACCCCGTTATCATAGGATCGAAAAGTAACCGTATAAGTTCCTGGAGGTATATTGTTGGCAGTAGTATTATAAGTTTGAAAACCAATTGCAGGAAGACCAATTGGGGGAGTGTTAAAATTTATATCTACATAAATTGTAGAACCATTCACGGAAGTAGATATTCCTGTCATAGGAGTATTGATAAACCAAAGCGTTACATCCGCAGTAAAAGTAATGGGGGTACAATCACTAGGATTCGCACTATGCGACACGGCTGTGATTGTTTGCGCCGAAGCCATATTGGTAATAAAAACCAGTAAAAGGACATAAAGGCATTTGTTAAGTTTTGTATAAATTTTTTTCATTTTATAACTTATTATATTGATGATAATTGAATGATATAAAAGTAAAAAATGATTAAAGATTTTAACGAAAAAAGCCTCTAATCATTTTAATAAAAGACGCAATGATTTCTTAAAATTCAATTGGAAATCGAACAATGACATTGCCCCAGCCTAGAACTAGATCAGCGCCATTTTTATTTTTATCAAAAGTCATTGTAAAGGCTTCTGTTAGTTTCTTTTTTGTTTTGACTGACCCTTTCGAGCGGAGGACATCATTTTTTTCCTTATAAGTATAAGCGCCCCATTGATGCAATTTTGAATTGATAATTAAGGTCCATTGTTCATCGTCAGGAATAGTAAATAAAGTATAAGTACCTGCTTTTAAAGCTTGACCACCAATCTTTACATCTTGATAAAAAGTGATTTCGGTGGCTTCATTAGCACCCGTTCGCCATACTTTTCCTTTAGGAGCAAGTTTTGAAAGTGCTCTACCTTTTAATTGAGGACGACTATAATAAACCTTTACAACTTTTTTGCTGCCTCGACGTGGAAAAGCTGCGAGATCCATAGGACTCTTATCTAATTTCTTAAATTTCTGTGCTTGAAGATCATTAGGAAAAATAAAAATAGCTGCTAAAGCTAAAAAAAAGACAATTGTTAATTTCTTCATTTTTCAAGTTTTAATAGTTTTTAATGATTGAAGTTTTTGTGAAACTATATTTAATGATTTTATCAAATATACTAATGAAAGTGTAACAAATCATTGATTCTAATGATTAATACTACTATAAAGGTATTTTTGTGAAAGATCAATGAATAGTTGTTTTTGAATTTTATTTTTTTTATTTTTAGGTCTATTTTGTTGTGTTTCTTTTTTATTGTTCTATTTGAATGGAGGCTGATTAACTAATCATATAGAGACTAATATTTTAAAGGAATTATTTTAGTTTCATGTAAATAGACTATTTTGTCAATACTATGTCACAATATATATATATTCGCAGTTATATAAGGAAAAATCATTTTTGATACAAACCTTTGCAAATATGTACCGTACTTAGTTATATTGAAATCAATAAACATTGACATCAAAGTAAGACAACAATAACCAAACAGGTAAACTAGGTATAATTTTTGTTATTAAAATTCCCTAAATCCATGATACTAAGTATTTAGGTATATATCAAAAATTAAAATGTGAGTAGTCAATTAAAAGACATTTATAATAGTTGATTAATTATATCTTTCATTTTAATTTATATTGATTTTGTAAGATCCTAGTTGAAGCGATTAGAAATTGATGTTGAAACTTTTATTTTTCACAAAAGATCATTAGAGATCTATTTACTTTAGCGCAAAACTAAAAACTTGTTACTCTACAAATGAAGTCAAATATCACAATAGGAACACGAGGTAGTGAATTAGCACTTTGGCAAGCCAACTACATCAAAACGCAGTTAGAAGAACTTGGAGTTACTGTAACTCTTAAAATTATTAAAACGCAAGGAGATAATATCCAGCATTTAAGCTTTGCTAAACTAGAAGGTAAAGGCTTTTTTACTAAAGAAATTGAAGACTCTTTATTGCGTGGAGATATTGATATGGCAGTTCATTCTATGAAGGATTTGCCGACTATTTCTCCTGAGGGCTTGGTAATTACTGCTGTCTCTTACCGAGAAGATCCAACCGATTCATTAATCATTAGCCCAAATTGTGGCGATGATACTCTACCGCTTGGTTTGAAAAAAGGAGCTAAAGTAGGTACTTCATCTGCACGTCGAAAAGCACAATTATTAGCAATCCGACCAGATTTAGAAATGGTTGATATTCGCGGAAATGTCCCAACTCGATTAGGTAAATTAATGACTTCTAAGTTTGATGCGATTATGTTGGCAACTGCTGGCTTACGTCGTTTGGAAATAGATTTGGATGCTTTTTCAGTAGTTGAGTTGAATCCAAGAGAGTTTGTTCCAGCTCCTGCACAAGGGGTTTTGGCATATCAGACTTGTACCGAAGATTTAGAAACTCGTCGCTTATTGAAAAAAATCCATAATAGGGAAGTAGCTCGTTCTACTAATATTGAACGAAAAGCGCTTAGATTGATGAATGGTGGTTGTCAAATGCCATTTGGCGTATATTGTGAGCAAGATGCTAATGGGCATTATCATGCTTGGGCTGCAAGGTCTGAAAGTTGGAATAGCCCAACTGTTCGCATCAATATTTCATCAAGTACAAGTTATGGTTTGGCAGAACGTATTGTTGAAGAATTGGATAGACAATTGTTGGAATTGCGTCGTAATTCTGCTAAAGCTGCGGCTTAGGCTTTCGCCAAAAAATAGCATGAAAATATTTATTACACGAGATATAAATGCTCACACGAGTATTTTTTATAAAGAATTGACGAAGTTCAATTTTGAAGTATCTGGTCAGTCACTTATCCGTTTGTCGCTTATTCCTTTTAAGCACATTCCAGTGACTGACTGGATTTTTTTTTATAGCAAAAACGCCATTCAATTCTTTTTTGATCATATTCAAACACAACAAATTTCTTTCCATTCATCTACTCGAAAATGGGCGACAATAGGAGAGGGGAGCGCGAAGAAATTGTTGAAATTTGGTATCAAAGCTGATTTTATTGGAAATGGCGAACCAAATATTACAGCTAAATCATTTTTGCAAATAGCTGAAAATCAGCATGTTTTATTCCCAAGAGCAAAACAATCTAAACAATCTATTCAAGCTTTGCTCCAAAAAAATATATACGTTCATGATTTGATTATTTATAATAATCAACCTCAAAAAATGACCACACAGCGATTCGATGATATATTAGTTTTTACTAGTCCAATGAATGTAACGACTTATTTTAATGCTTATCCAAAATTGCCTCATCAGCAGCTTATTGCCATCGGAAATACGACCGCAAAAGCTCTTTATACATTTGGCTTTATGGAAGTTATCATTGCAGAAGCACCAAGCGAAGCCAGTTTAGTAAAAGCGGTTTTGTCTATCGTTGCAGGACAAAAGGCATCGTAATTTGACCGCTTTTTGAGCTGATTTTCAAATAGTATAAGCCATTCTCCAATGCTGAAACAGGCAAAGTTATTTGTTCATTAATCCAAGTATTTTGATCGTGAACCTTTTGCCCTAGAGTATTATAAATCATTATTTGATATTGATTGGTTGCGATTTTAATGGTTAGATAATCTTGAACAGGATTAGGAAAAACCTGTAATTCTAACTTAGAAAGCACTTGTTTTTGAGCGGCAATCACGATTCTTTTTTTAGAAATAAAAAAATCAAATGAGCCATTAGAAGGTAAAAAGATATTCGGATCAGCGGCAAAATTGCCTAAAAAATCACCAGCCGCCATCATAAAATCGTTTTGATTTGAAATGCTTTTATGATTATAAATCACTTCATTTACAAAAGCATCTGTGGCTAAATCACCTTTAGCTTCCGCAAAATTCACATTTAAAAACGTATCAGTTTGACAAATAAAACCAACAGGCGAAAATGGATCTCCTACTAATGGTATCGTACCAAATTGTGTATTACCAATATAATAACCACCCAAAAGTAATTGTCCATTTTGATAATAAATACTATTAATAAATTCATCGCTATTTGTTCCAAAGCCTTTTAATTGTAGCAATTGACCAGTTGAATTAAATTTTGCAATAAAAATATCTTTATCATTACTTGCTGTTTGAATGGTTTGATTACCTACGGATAAAGAATTGATAAAATAACCTGCCACATAAATATTATCATGATCATCGAGCGTTAAATCAATTGGAAAAGCATCTCCAACGCCTGCAAATTCCTTAATCCAAACACTAGATAATGGCGCGATTTGATCAGTCATTTTTACAAGAAAACCATTCTCATCATTTGCTCCTGAATTAATCGTCGTGCCGTCAATTTGAACTTGTCCATTGAATTGCCCAAGCGCGTAAATATGATTATTTTGATTGTGTAAGATATTTTTACCTCGTGTATTTTGGGTTTGCCCCAATGTATTTAATTGATAAGCCGAGGTAGTTGGATTGACTTTTAGAATATACATATTCATATTTCCAGCAACTGGAATATTGGTCGTTCTAAAATGAATATTTTGAGAAAAACGTCCTGTAATATAGATATTTTCTGATGGATCAATTGTAATATTTTCTACTGTTTTAATGCCATTACCAATCAATTGATCTGTCCAAATTATATTGCCTAAGGTGTCCATTTTTATAATATAAATGCCGCTTCCATCTGCTCCAGAAACGAGCATTTGACCATCGACTTGTATCGTATCCCAAAAAAAACCTGTCGTATATAGAAAACCATTTTGATAAATAATATCGCTAGTCTTTTCATCAGAGATGCTTCCGAAATTTTTAGCCCAAAGCGGAGTGCCATCAAAATCTAATTGAGCTATAAAAACATCATCATCTCCATTAGTCAATAGCGTATCTTTGATAATCAAGGTATTATCAAACGTGCCTGTAAGGTAAGTAGTGTTTAATTCATCAATGGTAATACCTGAAATTTTATCTGTGGCTGTACCACCGAAGGTTTGATGATCCTCGATAAATTGAGCAGCAACAGAAAAGTAAGCAAATAAGAAAAAAAGAGGTATGATAATTTTTTTTAATACGGGAATTAATTTTAACTTCAAGCGAACTTTCGTTAAAGAACTTGATAATGAGTTGATTAAACTATAGATTAAAATCAATATATTATTTCTCATAAAGTAATGATTGCATATTTAAAATAAGAAAAAAACAATAATATAGAATCTTAACGAATGAGTTTGATTAAATGTTAAGAGTTATCTAGTTTTGCTACATCAAATAGAACACGTTACCAATATAAATTAGGTAAAACAATTCAGTAAACCTTATGAAAAAAAGTAGTCTCTACGAACCACTATTACTCGAAATCGCTTGGGAAGTCTGCAATAAAGTAGGCGGAATTTATACAGTCATCAGATCTAAGGTTCCGTATATCATTGAACGTATGCGCGATCA
>CAKZLL010000057.1 GCA_937125475.1 uncultured Saprospiraceae bacterium
TTCAATCAATATTTTATCTAAATCCACTTCTATCCTGCTTTTTATACCCGTTTTAAAATCAAAAAAGCTAGAAAAAATGTTACAATAATATTCCAACAAAAATAATTACTTTCACTCTATTGATAATGAACTTATACGCTTTGCTTTTCAAAGCAAATTAATTTGTAGTTTACAAACAAAAAATAGCTACATTTATAAAACTCTATATTTCAAACACTCAACTAAATAAAATAAACCATGTTTTATACCATTCTTTTAATAATTGGCTGCATCATCTTATTGATGATCGTAGGCTGTATTATTTTTCTTAATACAGGTCTAAAATTGCCTGCTGAAACAGATCATTTAATTAAGGAAATTATTGACACACCAGATAGTTTGCCTGAATTTGTTACTGGTCAAACAGGTTATGCTAAGAATAATGGCGTTTCGATTTGGTATGAATTAATCAATAATGAAACAACAAATAAAGGAACGGTTTTGCTAGTTGGAGGATTGAGTACAACTGCGATGTACTGGCAGCCTTATATTTATGAACCTTTTTTAAATGCAGGTTATCAAGTTATTCGTTTTGATCAACGTAATGCTGGTATGTCGGATTGGCTAGAAACGAAATCAAGTTTGGAGGATATGGCAAAAGATGCGATTGCTATTTTAGATCAATTGAATATTAACAAAGTGCATTTAGTTGGAATGTCAATGGGTGGAATGATTAGCCAAAGATTGGCAATTAGTCATAGTGAACGGATTTTGTCTTTGACTTCTGTGATGTCAACTGGTTATTTTCATGATCCTGCATTAACACAAGTCCCAAAATCGTTTATCAGCAACCTTTGGCGATTTGGTCTGAGGCATAGAAACCTGAAAAAAATGGAAAATAAAATGAAGCTTCATTTGAGTATTCAAAGGTTATTGACAGGTGATGGCGGTTATTTTTTCGATAATAAAAAAATGCTACAAAAAATTTATTACGAAATCACTAAAAGAAAAGGCTACAATCCAAAAGCAACAAATCGTCATGGTTATTCCATTAAAAAATCAGGATCTCGCTATGAGGAATTGAAGGAGCTTTCTTTACCAACTCTTGTAATTCACGGGACAACCGACCCATTGATTTTGTTTGAACATGCAGAGAAATACGCGGAAATGATTCCAAATTCAACCAAACTATTCATAAAAGGCATGGGACATGATTTTCCTAGAGTTCATATGGATAAAATGATAGTTGCTATTTTTGAAAATTTTGAAAAAGCTTAAATCATTAATTAGGTTCATTTCTGACAATTGAAAATCTAAAAAGCCGTGGTAATGCCACGGCTCTAAAAAATTAGGTTATTTTTGCAAAAAAAAATAATGTTAAAACGTCTTCTCCTTTTATTATTAATAGCTTGTTCTTTTCAATTAACTGCTCAACCCGATACAGATAGCGTCAATCTATCCTCGCCTTATCATACTATAAAGACACATTTATGGTTTTTGCAAGCCAATGAAAAGTATGACGCGGAAAAATCTGCTCAAGTTTTTTCAAATACAATTGAAAATAATACTCAAAAAGCCATTCAGCTCAAGCAAATTTTAGACGGAAAAGGACTTAGGGTTGCGATGAGCCAGCTTCCGCGAACAAATGATTATCGCGATTCTTTAGCTAAAGAAAATATTTACGTTTTATACCCGAACGAATTACCCGAAGTATATTTAGAAAAAAAAGGTAAGGAATGGTTCTATTCTGATGAAACGGTTCGAGCAATTCCACGCTTGCATCAGTCAGTCTATCCGTTTGGGACAGATTGGCTCGTTAATTTAATGCCGTATTCTGATCGGTATCAATTATTTGGATTATATGTTTGGCAATATATTGGGATTGGAATTTTATTATTTATTGTATTTTTAGTACATCAACTCACGACTTTCTTATTTAGAATGTTAATTCGTCGAATACTCAAAACACGTTTTAATAACTTAATCTTAGACAAGGAACTGATTTTGAAAATATCAAAATTAGTCAGTTATATTTTAATGATTTGGATATTAATTCGACTGTTGCCAATTTTACAATTTTCGATTGATGGCGTACTTGGCGCAATGACGGTTTTGAAGGTCATGCGAACAGTCTTTATTGTTTTATTAGGTTTCAAATTAGTAAATTTAATGGAATTAATCTCCAAAAGAATTACGGAGAAAACAGAAAATACATTAGACGATCAGATTGTACCAATTCTTACACAAACCTTTAACATTGTCATTGCTACAATTGGGATTGTTTTTGCACTTAACGTACTGAATGTCAATATAACAGCATTGATTGCAGGTATTTCAATTGGCGGTTTAGCATTGGCATTAGCCGCACAAGAAACCGTTAAAAATCTAATTGGTTCGATGATGATATTTGTAGACCGACCTTTCCAAATCGGTGATTATATTAGTACAAATACTGGAGCTGGAACGGTTGAAGAAGTTGGTTTTCGATCAACACGTATCCGAACACCACTCAATTCAGTGATGACTATTCCTAATGGAATTTTAGCGAATAAAGCAATTGATAATCTAGGGTTAAGAATTTATCGAAGATACCAAACGCTTCTAAATTTAACCTATAACACACCTCCCAAAACCATCGACAAATTTGTAGAGGGCATACGAGCAATCATTGCAGAACATCCTAAAACGAAAGAAGAAGGAAATGCCGTCTATTTTGGTAATATGAGCGCTTCTTCGTTAGATATTTCTGTAAGTATTTATTTTGAAGTTGCAGGCTTTGATGAAGAAATAGTTGCTAGGCAAGAAATTTTATTAGCCATTTTATCATTAGCCGAGAAAGAAAATGTCAATTTTGCTTATCCAAGTACTTCGGTTTATATTGAAAAGAACGGATAAAATCAATTCTAAATATAGAAAATGAAGCATATCAATCTGCAACTCATCATCTATTATGTGTTATTTATCTATCAAGATCATTTTTTATTTTATAAATAATAAAGAAGTTCGTAATATTACAGAGTTTCTAAATTTGGCTAATTCATTTTAATCTATAATAGCAGCAATAAACTAGAGCCAAATTTTTCTTGTTTTAATAAATTTAAAATCAATTTTGATGAAATTGAAATACTTATGCCTAATGCTTGTTTGCTTTGGTTTGCTTTATGCACCTCATGCAAATGCCCAAATTTTCAAGAAGAAAAAAAAACCAGTAGCAACTAAGCCGAAACCTAAACCACCTAGAAAAGGAGGTATTCAACCTTATAAAAAGGTCATTACTAAAGATGCCGTTTCTGATGAAGGGCTTTTTACTGTTCATAAGGTTAAGACAAAGCACTATTTTGAAATTCCTAAGGACATCATGAACAAAGAAATCTTGGTTGTGAGTCGTATTGCAGGAACAGTCAAAGGATTGAATTTTGGAGGTGCTGGTATGAAATCACGCCCACAGCAAGTTATTCGTTGGGAAAGATTCGGAGACAATATTTTATTGCGCTCTGTTTCTTATAGTAGTGTTGCGACAGATGATAAGCCAATTTATGAATCGGTTCGTAATAATAATACAGAACCAATCATCATGACTTTCCCAATTAAAGCTTACAATAAAGATACTACGGGATATGTCATTGATGTTAATTCGTTCTTTACAAGTGATGTTGAAATGATCGGTCCATTATCTCCGAGTCAGCGTCGTGGTTTTGGGATTCGCCGTTTAGATGGTAAAAGAAGCATGATTAATCACTTAAAAGCATTTCCTAAAAATGTTGAAGTGCGTCATACTTTAACTTATACTGGCACAAAATTACCTTCTAATAGTGTTACAGGTGTCTTGACTTTGGAAATGAATCAATCTTTCATTCTATTACCAGAAGTACCAATGATGCCGCGTCAATATGATGATCGAGTAGGTTATTTTTCTATTTCCCAAACGGATTATGGAGTTGATGAACAAAAAGCTGCTAGCCGCAGATATATCACTCGTTGGAAATTGGAACCATCTGACGAAGAAGCTTTCAAACGTGGTGAATTAGTTGAGCCAAAAGAGCAAATCGTTTATTACATTGATCCAGCAACGCCATCAGAATGGGTACCTTATTTGAAACAAGGTGTTAATGATTGGCAAAAAGCATTTGAAGCAGCAGGTTTCAAAAATGCAATTGTTGCAAAAGAAGCACCAACAGACGATCCAGATTGGCATCCAGAAGATGTTCGTTATTCTGTTATTCGTTATGTTTCTACTGAAATTCAGAATGCGCAAGGTCCTCATGTTCATGATCCTAGAACTGGACAAATTTTAGAATCTGATATTATTTGGTATCATAATGTTATGAATTTATTACGTAATTGGTACTTTATCCAAACTGCTGCGGTCAATCCAGAAGCGCGTAGTGTAAAATTCAAAAAAGAAGTAATGGGTGAATTGATCCGTTTTGTAGCGGCTCATGAAGTTGGTCATACATTGGGTTTACCTCACAATATGGGATCTAGTTTTGCTTATCCTGTTGACTCTTTACGTTCAAAAGCATTTACTGAAAAAATGGGAACAGCTCCTTCTATCATGGATTATGCTCGTTTCAACTATATTGCTCAACCAGGAGATGGCGCAGCATTGCACCCAGGAATAGGTATATATGACAAACATGCCATTAGTTGGGGATATCGTCCAATTTTGGATGCTAAAACATACGAAGAAGAAAAAACAACTTTACATAAATGGATTACAGCACATGACAAAGATCCTCAATATTGGTACGGTCGCCAGACTTTTAATCCAATTGATCCGCGTGCTCAAACTGAAGATTTAGGAGATGATGCAATGAAATCAAGTGGTTATGGTATTGCGAATTTAAAGCGAATCATGCCTAATTTGATCGAGTGGACAAAAGATGAGGGTAGAAATTATGATGATTTAACAGAGCTATACGGTCAAGTAATAGGACAATTTAATCGTTATATGGGACACGTCAAGTCTAATATTGGTGGTATTTATACCACACCAAAAACCTACGATCAAGAAGGTGGTGTTCATCAGCATGTTGATAAAAACACGCAAAAACGAGCAGTTGCTTTTATTCAAGAACAATTATTTGAAACGCCAGCATGGATGATTGATCAAGAGATTTTATCTCGTGTTAATTCTTCTGCTGGTTTAGTGAATAATGTCAATGTTATTCAAAAAATAACATTAAACAATATTCTTGATCCTAGTCGTTTGGCTCGCTTGATTGAGTTTGAAGCATTAAAAGGTAGCGAAGCATATACAATGGAAAACCTTTTTGATGATATGAGAAATGGTGTTTTCTCAGAATTGAAAAAGGGTGGAAAAATTGATACTTACCGTAGAAACTTACAACGCGCTTATGTGGAGCGTTTAGAGTTTTTAATGACAAAAGAGCAAGGTCGTGTGCCTGCTGGTTTTGCTTCTTTCATTGGTCACACCGCAATTGATGTTAGTCAATCGGATATTCGTCCAATGGTTAGAGCAGATTTGAAAAAATTAAAAAGTCAAGTATCGGCTGGCGTTTCAAGAACGAATGACAATATGTCTCGTTATCATTTAGAAGATTTGTTAGAGCGTATTAATTCTATTCTTGATCCTAAGAAATAGTTGAGCGATTTAACATTTTGTCAAGCTAGTTAATTAGTTTAATTTTGCGAAGTGCAAAACCTTCGAGATTGGTCATTGAATAAATCTAGGTTTATTCAATGACCAATTTTTATAAATATACCTTAGTAGTCATAAAGTGTAGAATTAGAAATAATGAAAAAAGAATTACTCGCTAGAAGCGAAAATAAGTGTGAATTGTGTAGTGCAGAAGAGGATTTACAAATTTATGTTGTAGCACCAGAAGCAGGCAATCATGCGGATGAATGTGCTTTGATTTGCAAGAATTGTCAAACACAAATTGAAGATCCTAGCCAAGTGAATATTAATCATTGGCGCTGTTTGAATGATAGTATGTGGTCGTCTGTTCCTGCGGTACAAGTTGTAGCATGGAGAATGTTGAACCAATTAAAAAATGAAGGTTGGCCTCAAGATTTACTCGATATGATGTATCTTGAACCAGAAACTGAAACTTGGGCAAAAGCATTAATCGTCGAAGAATCAGAGAGAATAATTCATAAAGATGCTAATGGAGTGATTTTGAAAGGCGGTGATTCTGTGGTATTAATTAAGGATCTGAATGTAAAAGGCGCTAATTTTATTGCAAAACGCGGAACACCCGTTAGGCGAATCATCTTAGTAAAAGACAATCCTGAACACATAGAAGGACGGATAAATGGACAGCATATTGTTATTATAGCAGCATATGTCAAAAAAACGAAATAAATAAAAAAGGTTCTTTGATTTTTCTGTCAAAGAAATTGGTTGATTGACAATTTTTGCCATTTATTCTAATGTGGGC
>CAKZLL010000058.1 GCA_937125475.1 uncultured Saprospiraceae bacterium
AATAACAACACAGAAAACACTATTAGTCAAAAACTGAATGCCAGTGTTGTTGCACCTCCTTTTGAAAATGTGGATGTTCCTTTTAAGAAAATGACAGTTGTCGCTGAAAAAGGTGGAACACTTTCATTAGATAATGGAACAAAAATTATTATTCCTAAAGATGCTTTTACTGATGCAAATGGACAACCTATTACTGGCGAAGTAGCAATTAATTATCGCGAATTTCATGATGCTGCGGATATTATTGCAAGTGGTATTCCAATGACAGACAAAGCTGGAAATTACATGCAAACAGCAGGAATGTTTGAAATTAAAGGCGAACAAAACAACGAGCCTATTCAAATCGCTAGCGAAAAAACAGTAGAAGTGAAAATGGCCTCTTTTGTTGATGATGGTCAAAAATATGATTTCTTTCGTTTGGACGAAAATTCGGGCGAATGGGATAATAAAACCAATCTAAACGCAGAAGGCGGAGAAATAGAAATTGATAGATCTATTAATTCAAGCGACTTAGTAGAAAAAAATACCATTAAACTAAATAAAATCAAAGCTTTAGATAAAAAAGTATCAGATGCGCCTGTAAAACCTAAAGCAAGTACTGCTGATGCTTTCAAATTTGATTTTAATGTCAATTACAAAAAATTTCCAGAACTGAGAGCGTATCAAGGTGTTGTTTGGGAATATTCAGGTACAGATCCTGCAACTAATCCAGAGAATAATGACTGGATTTTTGAGGTGGATTGGTCAGATATTGATTTGAAAAAAACTAAAAAAGGCGGTTATAAAATTCTTTTAGATTATAATGATAAGCATTTTGAAACCGATGTACAGCCTGTAATGGAAGGAAAAAATCTACAAGCAGCAATGTATGAGTTTGAGCAACGTCAAGCAAAATATGTGAAAATCAAAGAAGAAGTAAAGGCTGAGAAAGAACGATTGAATCAGGAAGGAGATTTGTTGCGCTCTTTTGGCGTTCAAAAATTCGGTATTCATAATTGGGATATTTGGAAAGAAGAAGGTCGTCAGCTTTTGAGCGCTAAATTTGATTTTGGAAAAAGCGTTAATAAAGATGTCAATAATATTACAGTCTTTTTAGTAACGGCTAATCGTCGCTCAGTGGTTAAATTTACACCTAAAACTGCGGATCGTTTTTCTTTTGATCCAAAAGATGACAATGAATTAGTGGCAGTATTGCCTGGAAATAGAGTAGGGGTTTTTACTAAAACGGATTTTGAAAATATGGATTTGGATGCGATCCAAAGAGCTGGGAAAGCGGCTTCTTATACTTTCAAAATGCAAATTAAAAGCAAAACTATTCAATCCACTAATGATATGAAAGGGATGTTTGCTAGCCTTTAATAATCAAATATTAAATTAATACTGCTTTTAATTTTAAAAGAGATTAACATTTATTAGGATCCGTGAACCTTAATAAATATTAATCTCTTTTCTAAATATAGACATTTTCTATTGAAAATTACACGTTTTTAAGTAGAAGCGCATAAATTTTATCACATACTCATCAGACGAATGAATTGCGGTTCTGAGTGTTTTAAGCTATAAACCGAATAATTGATTTGTATGGTTTTTTATTACATTTTTCAGCCTCAGGTCTATTTTCTTCCAAAAGATAGGTACTTCTCTTTCTTCATTCGCTTAACAATATCTTCTGTCCTTTTAACCGCAACATTATCATTATGCTCGGCTAAAGTCGAGTTATTATAACCGATATAAATCACCAGACTAAAGTAATAGTGTAATTGATTAAATAACTTTTGTTACAATGTAATAAGCCTATTCTATTAATTTGTATAGGATTGGCATCGCCCCAACATTATTTTCATAAAAGTTATCTAAAACATATGTTTTAAACGTCTTTTTAAATATAAGAGAAGGAAGAATATCGGATAAACTATCCCATCTGCAATGATTAATGACCGAATAATCAGAATTATTTTTTTGTAGAGGAAGTAACAATGTAGAGTTATCCAATGCAGTTTCTTTTTCAAACCATCCTGCTGTATAATTCCAAACTTCTAAATTTTGCTCTACATCTTCCGCGTAAAAGTAATTAAATAAAAACACACCTTGAGTAAAATGATTAACCTTTCCAATTCTCCTTGCATTACGTCCTATGGTTTGATGTAGTTGATTACTGTTTTCCTTTAAAAAATTAATTAACGCTAAGAAGTCAAGATTATCTTGAATTGTCTGCAAATCTTCTTGAGAATATACTTCAATGAGCATAGCAATATCGAATTTTGCAATCCGTACTTTATCCTTGTTTTTAGCAATAAATTTACTGCGTCCAGGAGGAATAAGTCTAGCTTTAAAGGCATTTGCTTCAACTACCTGATTATGATTTGAAATTTGATTGCAAAACTGTTTACATTTTTTGATCACCTTCTTTTTTAAGGCACTTTCTAATAGGTATAAAGGAGTTAATGGAGTATCAATTTCGACCGCAATATGAA
>CAKZLL010000059.1 GCA_937125475.1 uncultured Saprospiraceae bacterium
AAAAAAAAATACCCTATTTAAGAGCATTCGCACATTTTATCATTCACCTAATTTTTAATGTATGAACCAAATTCGACTAGTTTTCATTCTTATTTTTATATTTTTTATTGGAAAATTAACCTTAAAAGCGCAGAATGAAGGTCAAAATATCAATGGTCTTCAAAAAAAATCATTAACGGCCAAACGAACAGAAGTTGCTCCAAAAATTGATGGTTTTGTCAAAGATGCCGTTTGGTTGCAAGCCGAAGTTGCTACTGATTTTGTACAATTAAGTCCAAATCCACTTGAAAAATCTGCTTATAAAACAGAAGTTCGTTTTCTATATGATGATCAAGCGGTTTATGTGAGTTTTATGTGTTTTGATGAATCTGGTGATGTAGTCTTGCGACAGCTTTCAGAGCGTGATAATATTGGAAATTCTGACTGGGTAGGGATTTTCATTAATTCTTATCAAGATGGTTTGAATGGAGAAGGATTTAGGGTTTCTGCGGCTGGTGTTCAGTCTGATACTAAATTTTCAAATGATAATGATGATGATAGTTGGAATGCCGTTTGGGATAGTGAAGTTCAAATTTTAGACAATGGTTGGAGCGTAGAATTTAAAATTCCTTATGCCGCTTTGCGTTTTCCTGACAAAGCAGAACAAACTTGGAATATCAACTTTGTACGAAGCGTTAGACGTTCGCGAGAAGAGTCTTGGTGGGACGATATAGACCCTAAGATTGACGGTTATTTTAATCAATTTGGTACGTTGAAAGGCATTAAAAATATTAAACCGCCACTTCGATTATTTTTATATCCTTATGTTTCTGCTAATGCAGAACATTTTCCATTCAATGAAGAAGGGTTAAGTAATTGGTCACAAGGATTTAATGCTGGTTTAGATTTAAAATATGGTATTAATGATGCTTTTACGCTAGATATGACACTTATTCCTGATTTTGGACAGGTGCGTTCTGATAATCAAGTGTTGAATCTCTCCCCTTTCGAGGTGCAATTTTCTGAAAACCGTCAGTTTTTTACAGAAGGGACGGCACTTTTCAATAAAGGAAATCTCTTTTATTCTCGTCGAATCGGTGCAACTCCTACAGGTTTTTATGATATAGAAGATAGTATTGATAGCAATGAAACAATTATTAGTAATCCATCTATTACTCAATTAATTAACTCCACTAAAATTTCTGGACGGACAGCGAGTGGTTTAGGAATTGGTTTTTTCAATTCTGTAACGAATAGTATGGATGCAACAATAAAACATGACAATGGAGATCAACGACAAGTTCAAACCGAACCATTAACCAATTATAATATTATGGTTCTGGATCAAACCTTTAGAAATAACTCATTTGTTACCTTGATTAATACTAATGTTCAGCGATTTGGTACTAAGGATGATGCGAATGTAACGAGTGCGCTTTTTCAATTGAATGATAAAACTAATACTTATAGCTCTTTTGGAAAATTTGCTTATAGCTATAAAATAGACGAAAACGGTCAAGCCAAAACGGGTTTTCAATCTTTTGCAGAATTAGCTAAAATCAGCGGAAATTTTCAATATGGCGTATCGAACCGCACGCTTAGTGATACTTATGACCACAATGATTTAGGCTTTTTGAATAGAAATAATATGATCGATAATGAAGCATACGCGAGTTATAATATCTTTAAACCAGTAGGGATTTTTAATCGAATGCGTTTTAATCTTAATACGAATCTTACTTATCGCTATAACAATCAAGCTTTTCAAGATTTTTCTTTGAATTATAATAGTTTTTTTGTTACTAAAAGCTTTTTTGCTTTTGGTATTAATGCTCGTTTAGAACCTGTTGTGACTTATGATTTCTTTGAGCCGCGCGTGGAAGGTCGTTATTTAGAATATCCGACGAATAGAAATATAAATGCTTGGTTTTCATCGGATTACAGAAAAAAGTTAGCTTTAGATATGCGAGTAAGTTATAGGGCTTTTGATCAAGAAGGACGAAATCGTCAATATATTAGTGTCGAGCCACGTTTTCGGGTCAATGATAAGTTATCATTTATATATGAAACGACTATTTCAAATAATCAAAATAATTTGGGAACAGTTAATATTTTAGATGAGGCAGAGGATTCGATTATTATTGGTCGAAGAGATTTAATGACTGTTGTCAATCAATTATACGCGAAGTATATTTTTAATAATAAAATGGGGATTACCTTTCGGGCAAGGCATTATTGGAGCAAAGCGAATTATAATAATTATTACCTCTTGAGTCAAGAAGGTACACTTGATCCATCTAACTATGATGGACTTGATGAGGGTGAATCGGCTCATGATATTAGTTACAATGCTTTTAATATTGATTGTATTTTTAATTGGCAATTTGGACCAGGTAGTTTTATGACAGTCGTTTGGAAAAACGCTATTTTTAATAGTACTAGCTTAGTTGATGAGAAATTTTCGGAGAATTTTATTAATACTTTTGATGCCGATCAGAATAACAACTTTTCGATTAGAGTGATTTATTTTCTAGATTATTTAAGTTTAAAAAAGAAATAGAAAACAATGAAAAACGCCCTGATAACACTATTCATTATTAATTTCACCTTCTTCTTAAGTTGTCAATTAAAAACTACTCAAGAAGAAGGTAAAATTAATAACAATTATCCTTCTTTTGTCATAGAAAATAATCTCACTAAACAATATGATCGAGCAAAATGGGAACTTTACAAAATTAATGGAATAAGCGGTTTCCGAACAGTTGATTATCTTGTAAACCTTCCTCAAGAAGATAGTGTTTTTATGAAAAAATACTTAAAAATGAGAGAAGAATATAAAGATGATATATACTCTTTTTATGAAGATACTATCTTGTAACTAATTTTTATTAAAACATAAATTTACAGTCATATGCCAAAAAAATATAGAATAACAAGTCTTACAAAATTTACCTTAATATTAGCTATTGTCGGAGTTTCAATGTATTCATATTTAGAATATAATAATGACAAAACGGAAACTGAACATATGTATCTAACATATATTCATAAAATACCTGAAGGACATTTAGCATTAAGGAACCGAGAACTTTCGATTAAAGAGTATAAAAGTATCACGAAGAATAAAAAACTTAACGAAGAAACATATATAAAAGAGATTCCAGCGAATGAAATTGTAGAATTAATTGATGAAGGAAATAATAGTTTTTATATTAAAATGAAAGATAGAACAAAAGGATTTATTGCAAAGTCTTATGCCAACCATTCTACATTAAAAAGAGCTGACCAGAAGCAATAAAAATCAAAAGACTATTAAATAGCCATGTCAACCTGACACAGCTATTTATTAAAACCCTTCAAAACTACGATTTAACTCATTTCTCACGCCTTCTTCCAAACCACCATAAAGTAACATTTTAAACTCATTGATGGAAATATTACCTGCGTTTGTAAAGTTCGTTCGCAAATCGGTTATCGTCGAAGTACCATTATATACTCTAATGACATTCAGTATGTTATCATTACTCACTTGATCTTCTAAAACAATTGAAACGCGAATAGGTAATGGATTTTGGTGTGCAATATAAAACAAATGAATACCATGTTCTCCTTTGAATAATTCATAAATATTATAACCTTCAAGGGTTAATTCATTAGTTTGTTCATCAAAATCGCAAGCAATATCTAAGCCTTTAAATATTTTTTGATAAGTTTCTATTAAATAATTAATCTGATCTTTTCCTAATCCTTCGATATAAGAATGGAAAGAGATTTTGACCAAATCAATTTCTTCTGCAATAACGCCTTGCATATATAATTTCAAGAAAGTTACATCCAGAAAATGCCCTAAAAACTGAGAACTAACTCGATCAAATTCAGCCGCATTAAAACTATAACTCTCTTTAATTTCGTCCATTCCTTCTTGCTGAAAAAGCTTATCCATCATCACATTTCGATGCTTAGAGCCAGCCCAATCTTTTTTAGCAACAAAGTCTCCTACCCTCTTTAAGCGAAGCGCAATCACAGGCGGAGAAATATAAAATTTATTCTGAAAACCAAGGATAGTTTCACGAATAACGCTTTTGATTTCGGCTAATTTATTTTTAAAATCAAAATATAACCAATCATCATCATAAGCATCTTCATAGTCATCGCCTGCATTTGACGCACCAAAACTATATACTTTTTCTTCTTCTTCATAGCCATTCTCTCTTTCAAAACTTGTTAAAGTTTTTTCAATTCGTTCGATAATTCGTAATAAATTACCATAGAATTTTCGTCCTTTTTTCTCGTTTGGCAATTTAGGTATCCAATCCGCTTTGTATGGCTGAATGAAATCAAGCGGAATGACATTAGGAGATAATTGATTGTTTTTGAATAATATTTCAAAAATAATCGGTCGATCACTATGGGTTTTAATGAGTTGCTCGGCAGAAAGCGACGTTAAATCTCGTTCGATTTGTCGCTTTAACGCTCGACCACCCATTTTTTCATCAAATCCTCGATGTGCGACCCATTCTAACGCTTTAGGGGCAATGTTCAAAATCGTTGTTCGCCTCACGAAACCATCTCGACGCAATAATTCGTTAATTTGCAAACGCGCGATTTTAAGAATATGCGCTCTTTGCAATGATTTGAAAATGACTACTTTATCAATACGATTAATAAATTCTGGTCTAAATTTATTCTCCATTGAAGCTCGATAAATCTCGCCTTCATTCGATGGATTTGACCCAAAGCCAACCACCATATCTGCCTCTCGCGCTCCAACATTTGAGGTCATTATAATAATCGTATTAGAAAAATCAACGGTTCTTCCTAAACTATCCGTCAAACGACCATCGTCTAAAACTTGCAATAATAAATCATGAATATTCGGATGTGCTTTTTCAATTTCATCAAAAAGAACAATTCCAAACGGGCGATAACGCACCTTTCCAGTCAATAAACCCTCTGGATTATTATAATCTCCAATCAATCTTTCAACCGCATTGCCATCAATATATTCATTCATATCGAAGCGCATCAAATAGTCTTCATTACCCAAAAGATAATTGCACAAAACCTTTGCCGCTTGCGTTTTTCCAACCCCTGTCGGTCCAATGAATATAAAAGATCCTAAAGGCTTATTCACGGTATTTAACTTAGCCTTTATTAAATGAACAATGTCAACTAAACTATCAACTGCGTCAGGTTGTCCAACTAATTGCGCCCCTATTCGCTGTCTAACTTCTTCATTTTCAAGCAAATAATTATCATCGAAAATCTCTTTATATAAACCACTTAATTCCTCAAATTCCTCTCTAACCTCATTCACATCAACGGGCATAAACTTATATTTCACGGCTAATTGACGCAAAATATTAATCACACCTCCTGGCAAAGCATGGCTTTTGAGATAATTTCTATGAATGGTAAATAATTGAGCCATTGCAGGTACTCCGATTTGACAACCATGCTCCAACTCTAATAAATTACGCTGCTTAAAAACCATCTTAGCGGCAACTTCTAAGGTCGGTTCTTCTATTCTAATCACTTGAAACAAATCCGCAAATCGCCTGTCTTTATCCTGTAAAACCTTCCATTCTTCTGGTGTTGCAATAAGAATGAGCTGTATCATTCGTTTTTCGAGATAAGGTTTTAGAACATCACTCAAAGTCATATCATTTTGAGACGACTTCCCTATTCGCAACATGGCAATCACATTGTCAATCAGCACTTTATCAGTATATCCTGCTTTGAATTTAAAGTTTTTTCTACGTTTAAAAACATGATTAAGAATAGCTTCAAAGCGTTTTTGCCACATACCAACTACGCTCATTCCTGCGATAATTCGGGTCGGATCTATTTGCCAAATTTTTTCGAGTGTATAAGTATTTTTTACCTCAGTTTTTAATGTATCATAATATCTCCAAACAGCTTCTTCTAAGATACTTTTTTTGCCTACACCCTCTCGACCAACTAAGATGATTGGCGAGTTTTCTTTTTGATAAATAATATTAGAAACGCGTTCGACTTCTTCTTCTCGATAGAAAGCCCGACGTAATTCAATCGGATATCGTTCATTTAAATCATGTCCAACTTTATAAATTTCAACTTCTCCAATAAATTCTTGTTGCCCACCCAAACTTGAAAAGAAAAAAGCAAAAGGATCTTCTTCAAAAGCAAATTTATCTTCTTTTACATTTAAGAAAAAATCAATTTGAGCGATGAACTCTCCTTTTTTAGACATATAGACACCTGCATCTACGCTTCCGCTTTCTTTGCGTTCTGCTCTTAAAAATCGTTGAATAACCTGTTCCACAGCAGCAGGAATATCGTATTTTCCCTTTTCATTAGGCGAAGCCATAAAAATGTAATGATTGAATGCAGGCAAACAAACATAACATTTTCCTTTAAGCATAAAATGAGCTGCACCAAAACCACCTTTAACGTAAGTTTTGCCAACTGTAAATTCTAACGGATAGGTTTTGTAAGTTAAATCAGGAAAGAAACGCATCCATAAGAGCGTTTGTACATTGCTTTGACTAGCTTTAAAACTTTGAAATGCATGTCGAATTTCAGTTTGAAATTTAGCTACCGCCCGTTCGTACCTCCGATGTGTTACGACAGGATGAGGCAAAAAGAGGGGTTTTAAATAATATTGTTTAACATTATCTATCGTAATCTGCTGAACTAAAATTGGAAGGTTAATTTTTACGGATTTCATTGGCTATTTGGCTAGTGTTACGTTTCGTGATTTTTTTACTAAAATAGCTATTTTTTTGATTGAGCTATTATTAAATCTTTAAATATATTTTTTTATAAAAACACAGTAAAAATAATACCCGCAATAAATTGAGCAATAAACCCAACGAAATATCCACCATAAAGATCTTCTGTTTTGCTGGCTTTAAGACTCAAACGAGCTGTTCCCATAATACCTGCGATGATCAAAACAATTTGAAATATACCTAAAATGGTTAAAGGGTCGGCTGCTAACCAGTTCAGCATTACTGTCCCGATCATTGTACCCATTCCGACGGTATAAACGCTAATTCGAGTAAAATTATTCAGAAAAAAGGCAAGAAATAAAGCTATTGTTGCTCCTAAAGTAAATATCTTGAATGCTGGTGGAAGTTGAGGATTACTATTAACATTAAAGAAAATCCAAAGATAAAACATCCCAGAAGAAATGTAAGGACCAATCCGATCTTTAGGGTCTTCCATATTCAAATCTACCAATAACTCTAAAAATTTCATCATAAATATCATGATAAATGGCAATAAAGCAGTACAAACAAAGATGAGAATCAGATTAATATCCTGCTTACTGACTGCACCTTTAAAATCTGGACTTCCAAATGCAAAGGGATTGAACCACATTAGGAACAAAAAAGTATAAGTCACTAAAAGAAGCGGATGAAACACATAAGAAAATATTCTAGCTAGTACTTTCATTCAATTTTTTGAATTGCAGGGAATGATGCCCTAATGTTAATTTTAAAACAAGTCCTTGCAAAAATAGTGATTTTTTCTGATTACCTGATTGCTTTAAAATTTAAAAATAATCTATCATTCTACCTATATTTTAGCTTATACGCATTTGAATCGAGGATGAGGTATAAATAAAATTATTTATTTTGAGTTTAAACGAGGTAAAAAACGCAGATATAGCCTAGTTTTATGGAGTATTGTCAATGAACCAGTATAAATAAGATTTTATATGCGAGATCTTTAATTGAAATGTGTATAAATAAAAAAGCCAATCTTCCGATAAGGAAAATTGGCTAAAAAAAATTGTATTTTATCAAAAATACAGGGGGATTGTACTTAGGGTGTTAGTTTTACTTATTTTTAATGTTAGTCTCAGTTAATAATTTATAGTAAATTTATCTTGATTATACTTCTATATCCGATAAGCTGTTGAAATGTCACAACATTTTTTATAATTTTAATTCTAATTTGTAAATTTCAATCAATATTTTAT
>CAKZLL010000060.1 GCA_937125475.1 uncultured Saprospiraceae bacterium
TGTCTTGAATAGTCAATAATAAGTTTCTAAACTTATCTAATTGTATATTAAAACCAACACTCCAATCTGTTCCTTTTTTCAATTGACTAATAAATAAATAGCCTAAAAACACACCTCCCAAATGCGATAAACTACCGCCAGTATTAGGATCAGCATTTTGAATAGCTAATATATCTAATAAGATGAAAAAGAAAGCAATATATCGAATTTGAACAGGTCCAACAAGGATAAGATGAAAACGATGTAGAGGCGCGATTAGTGCGGCGGCCATTACTATAGCCATTACCCCAGCTGATGCCCCCATCATATGCCCTCCAATATCTCCAAAAAGAGCCTCTTGTAAAAAATTAGCACTAACAAAATAGAATAAAAACCCCATCAATCCACCCAATACATAAATTGGAATAACACGCTTATTTCCTAAGTAGTTGACCAATACTTGACCAAAAAAATACAAAAGAAGCATATTAAATAAAATATGAAATATCTCTTCATGAAGAAACATATAAGTGAAAACAGTCCAAGGTCTAGTCAATAAAGGAATACCGCCAGATGGTACAGCTAACCAATCAACTAAGGGATTTGGCGCACCAAAACCACCATTTATTGCTTTAAGTGGCAATCCTAATAAAATGATTCCGACCCAAACAATTACATTAATGAGTACCAATTGTACAACTGTATCGCCATACAAAAATCGTTCTCTAACATCTTTCCAAATTGAACTAAACATATCTTTTTATATTATTCTAGCCTAGGTTATTATCCCAAACTAAATCTTTATTTTTTATAAAACTTTTCCCCTCTTTCGCCAAAATGTAATAAGCAAAAAACCGAATAACGCTCCACCTACATGAGCAGTATGTGCCACACTTGTTCCTGCTGCTACACCAATAAAAGAGCCATTTCCTAAAAAGCCCATAATAATATCATAAATCAGCATTCCACCAATTAAGTATTTGGCTTTGATTGGGACTGGGAAAAACAAAAGCATTAATTTGATATTAGGATAATACAACATAAATGCCATCATTACGCCCGATAATGCGCCTGATGCACCTAAAAGCAGATAATTAGCTACTGGATCTGTTTCTGTAAGCGCTGAAACTAACATAAAAACAGCAGTCGCGCCTAATCCTGTAATTAAATAATATGCTAAAAATCGTTTTGCTCCAAGTCTCATTTCAATAATTGGTGCAATAAAAAACAATCCTATCATATTTGATAATAAATGCATAGGATTAGCATGCATGAACATACTCGTCACAATTTGATAAGGCTGAAAACCAGATCCTTCCCTAAATGGATTATGTAAGGAAAACATAGAGGTCAAATCAATTCCTCTTCCCTCTAAAGTGATCGTTGCCAAAAACATTAAAACATTAAGAATGAGTAAATTTTTAACAACATCCGTTATTCTTGATCCCATTATATCTTTTTAATTTAAAAAAGGTGTTAGTGATTAAGAGCAAGGTATCAAATTTAATCGTTCTGATAACTAACACCTCGCTCCTCACACCTAAGTAATTTTTTTATTCAAAATCTCGGCTCAATGTATCTAAATCATGACTAACAAAACATGATCGTCCGTCTGGACCTTTATAAGGCACTCGACAGGCAAAAAGCTGATCAATTAATTCTTGCATTTCGAGAATTGTTAACTCTTTACCTCGCTTAATTGCTGTATTTTTAGCCATCGCTCGCGCCAAGTTATCTCTAATGTCTAACTCTAAATTCTGATTCGACTTATATTGTTCAAGTAAATGCTCAATGATTCCCAATTCATCCGCATTTTTTAGATGAGTGGGTACTCCATGTACGACGAAAGTATCTTTTCCGAAGGCTTGAATATCAAATCCGAGCAAGTTGACCGCTGGCAACATATTCTTTAATAACTCTGTGTCAATAGAAGTAAATCGCAATGTCTTCGGAAAAAGCAATTGTTGAATCGCATTATCTGGTTCTTGAAATTGATTGACGTATTTTTCATACAAAATACGTTCATGCGCGGTTTGTTGATCAATCAATAAAAAACCCGATTTGATATGACTCACGATATATGTTCCATGTATTTGATACGGTTTTTTAGACGCACCAAAACTCGCCTCTTCCTGTTCCATCGGTGCAATATCATCATCTTCCCATCGACTTTTAATGGTCAGTGATTTTTGTTTATTGCCGTCCTCATCCAGTTCATTCAAGCCATCATAAAGCTTTTGCCAATTGACGACCGAAGACTTTTTTTCTTCTGGTTTAGATTTTTTAAAAAAGGAAGTTCCCGAAGAAGCGGAAGAAGAAGAAGGAAATTTAGTCGTAGCTTCTGCCTCATCTCCTTGACCAAAAGTCAGGGTTTGTTGTGTAATAGCTGGCAATTGATCAAAATCCAAAGTCGGCATAATATTATATTGCCCCAACGAATGTCGAACCGCTACTTTCAAGTAATTATAAATTAAACGCTCATCATCGAATTTAATTTCCTGTTTGGTCGGATGAACGTTAATATCAATCCGCGTCGGATCAATTTCTATGAAAATGACATAAAGCGGATAACTATCCTTAGATAAAACTTCCTCATAAGCGCCCATTAATGCGTGATTGAGGTAAGAACTTTTAATAAAGCGATTATTTACAAAAAACAATTGCTCGCCTCTCGTTTTTCTTGCAAATTGAGGTTTTCCAACAAAACCATTAAATTTTACCACATCCGTTTCTTCCGAAATCGGCACTAATTTTTTATTTGTATTTGCGCCCATTACCCCCACAATTCGCTGACGAAGCGAAGTTGGTGGCAAATGAAACAATTCAATATTATTATGATGTAAAGAGAAAAAGACATCACAATGCGCAATAGCTAGACGTTGAAATTCGTCCATAATATAGCGCATTTCCACAGGGTTGGACTTCAAGAATTTTCGTCGAGCTGGCACATTAAAAAACAAATTCTTGATGCTGATCATCGAACCAGCCGAAGTCTGGCAAACTTCCTGTTTTTTCACAACTGAACCTTCGATCACCAACCGCGTTCCTAAATCTGCATCATGCAAACGCGTTTTCATTTCAACCTGAGCAATCGCAGCAATTGAAGCCATAGCTTCTCCACGAAATCCTTTAGTATGAATGGCAAATAAATCCTTTGCTGTTTTTATTTTAGAAGTCGCATGCCGTTCAAAACACATCCGCGCATCCGTTTCTGACATACCAGAACCATCATCAATGACTTGAATAAGTGTTTTTCCAGCGTCTTTGATGACCAATTTAATGCTCTTACTACCTGCATCAATCGAATTTTCCATCAATTCCTTGACCACCGAAGCAGGTCGTTGAATGACTTCTCCAGCTGCGATTTGGTTAGCAATCGAATCGGGTAGTAATTGAATAATGTCTGCCATCTTAATTCCTCTGTTTTCTACGTTGTGTGTAAATTGTACTAACTATTCTCTCGTGATTTTTAATCCTATCCACCTAAGTTACCGAGCAACAAAACTGACATTAAGACCAAAATTCCAGCAATAGCAGCAATCGTTAAATTAGCTCTCATTGTACTTTCTTTACGAATAGAACTATGCCCTTGATTTCGTCTAATACCATCCGAAATTCGATAACGTCTAGCTGCTCGATCATTCAGCCCTGTAAATTCTTTTGATTTAATACGTTCTTCTAACTCATCTTGTACTGGATCAAAAAATCTAGGTTTATAATCAAATCTTTTGTGCCTAGTCGTTTTAAACATATTACCTATCATAGCTCAATTATTTTTATAACAATCCTCTTTTTTAATACAGAAAAGAAGGTTATTAAAGTTATGCAAAATAGCGATTTTTTACAAATGTGTAAAGCATCCTCTTTATTAAGATTAAAAATAAGTGCAAAATGATGTGTGGCAGATGAATTTATTTATAAAAAAGATGAATTATCTTATTATTTCTTGAATATTACTTAGTCCGATGACCAGGCAAAGGAATATAAGTATTATTATTTGAAATCATTGGAAATCGCTTATTTTTCCAATCTTCTTTGGCTTTTTCTAATCGAGTTTTGGACGAAGAAACAAAATTCCAATATAAATAACGCGGCTCTGGCAATGGCTCACCACCAAAAATTAGCAGTCGAGTTTTGGCTTCTAATGTGATCCTACATTCATTTTCAGTTTTGGAAATAAGCATTTGTCCAGCTTCAATCGTTTGATCCTCATCAATAACTTTTCCGCTTGTCACTACAAAACCAATTTCACCTTCGAGCTGTCCTTTTATTTCCAAAGTTGTTTCTTCTTCGGCTTCTACATCAATCATAAAAAGAAGCGAATGAACAGGCAAAGATGATTTTCGACCATAACCTTCTCCTGCTACTAAAGTCATTTTTAAGCCGTTTTCGTTCCAAGTTGGCAAATCCTTTTTAGCAACAAAATCAAAGCGAGGCGACATTTCTTCCAATTCTTTAGGTAATGCTACCCAAATTTGATACCCATGAACGGGATAAATTGCATCGTTTCGTAGATAGTCAGGCGTGCGCTCGACATGTGTCACGCCACTGCCTGCGGTCATAAATCCAACATCGCCTGACTTGATAATTTGGTGTGCACCTGTACTGTCTTGATGTTCCAGTTCGCCTTCCAATAAATAAGTCAACGTCGATAAACCAATATGCGGATGTTGATCCACATTCATATATTTGTCTTCTTTTATTTCGCTCGGGCCCATGTGGTCAATAAAAGTAAATGGTCCAACTTGTCGCTTTTTGCGAAAAGGTAAAAGCCGCCCCACTAAAAAACTACCAATATCACGAGCGCGTTCCTCTATAATCATTTTATTATCTGCCATAATTATTTTTATATTTAAAAATAAAACAAGAAAATTGAAAGAGTGTTCTTAGTTTAACGTTTTCACTAAAAAATCAATCATGAACCAAATACCAACCATTCAATCTTATAAAAAAAAATACCAAACACATGATCATTATGATACAATCATCATTGGTTCTGGAATGGGCAGTTTGACCGCAGCTGCGGTTTTAGTGAAGGAAGGGCAGCGTGTTTTGGTACTCGAACGCCATTATACAGCAGGCGGTTTTACTCATGTTTTTAAACGAAGAGGTTATGAATGGGATGTTGGTATTCATTACATTGGGGAAGTACAGCGTCCGAATAGTTTGATCAAAAAACTGTTTGATTACGTTACTGATGGACAATTGAAATGGGCTGATATGGGCGAAGTCTATGATCGAATTGTGATCGGAGACGATATTTATGATTATAAAAAAGGTGTGACCAATTTTAAAACGGAAATGATTGAGGCATTTCCACAAGAAGCCGATGCTATTCAAAAATATATTGAATTGGTCTTTTTAGCCAATAAATCCGCTAAGAATTTTTACCTCGAAAAAGCCATGCCTCCTTTGATGAGTAAAATTTCAGGCAATTTTATGCGCAAGCCTTTTTTAAAATTAGCCAAACAAACAACTGATGAAGTTCTAAGAAGCCTAACGCAAAATGAGCGATTAATTAAAGTCTTAACGGGACAATATGGCGATTATGGCTTACCGCCAAAACAAAGTAGTTTTGCAATGCATGCAGCGGTAGTTCGGCATTATTTTTCGGGAGGGAGTTTTCCAATTGGCGGTTCGTCTCAAATTGTGGATACGATTGCACCGACTTTAGCTGCAACTAATAGTACTATTTTGATTAGCGCGGAAGTTGATCAAGTTTTGATTGAAAAAAATACGGCGGTTGGAGTGAAAATGAAAGACGGAAAAGAGTTCAGAGCAACACGCATAATCAGTGGTGCAGGCATTCATATCACGTACAAAAAACTCATTCCGCCAGCTATTTCTGCCAAACATCAGCTTATTCAACAAGTTCAAAAAGTCAAGCCTTCCGTTGCTCATGCGTGTTTGTATATTGGTCTAAAAGGCACGCCCGAAGCACTCAGATTACCAAAAGCTAATTATTGGATTTATCCAGAAAAAGGCACGCATGACGAAATTATAGAGCAATATGCCAAGGATATTAACGCTCCGTTTCCTGTGGTTTATGTGTCGTTTCCTGCGGCAAAAGATCCAGATTGGAACAATCGCTATCACGGCAAAAGCACGATTGATATTATTACGCTCTTGCCTTACGAGGCGGTTCAACAATGGGAAAATTCAAGATGGAAAAAGCGAGGCGAAGAATATGAGGCATTCAAAGAAGAGATTTCACAGCGTCTTTTGAAAGAATTATTTCGTTTAGAGCCACAATTAGAAGATAAAATTGATTGTTATGAACTCTCAACTCCCATAACGACTAAGCATTTTGTGAATTATGAAACAGGAGAAATTTACGGTTTAGATCATTCGCCAGATCGTTTCAATCATAAGTTTCTAAGACCGCATACACCAATTAAGAATTTTTATTTGACTGGTCAAGATATTGTAACAGCAGGCGTTGGAGCTGCCTTATTTTCGGGATTAATTACCGCTGCTGCGATTACTAAGAAGAATTTAATTGCTAAATTATAGTGTAATCTTATGATTATAAACAAATCACAACATCAATCATTTGAAGGAACAAAGGAAAAGTATTAAATTGGTACTTTCGTGAAAAAATTATCTGCGAATATTTATAGAATAATGATTTTTGAATTTGGCAGACAGTGTTTTCGCAATTCCAATCAATTGATTTCCAGTAAAATAGGAACATTTTAATTTAAAAACAAGAATTTTTTCAATTAAATAATCAATCGGATTAGTTTTTCTGTTTTTCAATTGCACCGTCACTTTAGTGCGGTGTTTGTGGCGATTTTGAAATATTGGCTTTAGCCGTACATTTTTGGAATGGGCGGTTAAAACCGCGATTTCTATGCCGCTATTTATCACCGCGCTGAAGCAGCGGTGCAATTGAATCGCTTTCACTAAAAAAATAAAATAGCAATTATTATTGCAGAATATTTTTCATAATAATCAATACAAAACACACAACATTATGCCTTATATAAAAATCTGGGTTCATCTTGTTTGGGCAACTAAAAATCGAGAACCTTATTTTAATAATAAAGCCTTACGGCAAAAAGTATGGAAACACATCAAAGCTAATGCTGAAACCAAAGGCATTTATTTAGATTGTGTTAATGGTTATCATAATCATGTTCATTGTCTAATGTCTCTAAATGTTAATCAAACTATTGCAAAAAATGTACAATTGATTAAGGGAGAATGTTCTAGTTGGATCAATAAAGAAAATCTTATTCCTTTTAAGTTTAGTTGGCAAAAGGAATATTTTGCTGTTTCGGTTAGCCATTCTATGGTTCAGAAAGTTAGAGATTACATTCATAATCAAGAAAATCATCATAAAAAGAAATCCTTCGATGATGAGTACAATCAGTTTATTTTGAAATATGGTTTTCAAAAATTTGATGATTTATAAATTCAAAAATGATGATTTCCAATATTCTAATAAATAATGAATTGATGCCCAAGTTTCTTTCAATTGCATCGTCACTTTAGTGCGATGTTTGTAGCAATTTTGAGATACTGGCTAGCCGTACATTTTTGGAATGG
>CAKZLL010000061.1 GCA_937125475.1 uncultured Saprospiraceae bacterium
TAAAATAAAAGCGCCTTTAGGTGCGTCACCAAGTATTTTTAATCAGATTAACTATCACTGCAATCCGTTACAATCAGTCAAATTTCAACTTTTTTCTGTAAAGAGATAATCAAAACACCACCTATCACTACACTACCACCTAACATTTGGATCAAAGTCAATCGTTCATCTAGAAAAATATATGCCAAACTAATCGTCGAAATAGGCCCAACACTTCCTACAATTGCAGCATTAGACGCACCAATTAGGCGAATGCCTTCCGAAAACAACAAAGTCGGAATAACCGTCGAAACAATTGCCATCAAAAGAGCCAAGCCATAAACTTGAATAGGAAAATTCAAATTTCCTATTCCTTGATTGATTATTAAATAATGAACAATAACCGCAAGACTAGACACAATCAAAACATTAGATGTAAATTTCCAAGTTCCCATTCTAGGTACTAATTGACCGCTTCCTACCAAATAAATCGCATAAGTCACCGCACTACAAAAAACCAAAAAAGAGCCAGTCATCAAATCGCTTTGGCTTGTAACACTCTGATTATTAGCGTAAACTATTGCAATTCCGATATAAGTTAGGATTAAAGCAATGAGTTGAGGTGTTTTTAATTTTTCTTTGTAATAAAGCACGCCAATCAAGACAACAATAGTCGGATAGGTAAATAAAATAAGCCGTTCTAAGCTTGCTGTGATATAAGTCAACCCTTGAAAATCAAAGAAACTAGCCAAATAAAAACCTAAAATTCCTAAGAAGATAATTTGAAAATAATCCTTTCTAGTAATTTGATAACTTTCTTTTTTTCGAGAAGAAACAATGGCAATAGCCATAAAAAATGGAAGCGCAAAAAGCATTCTAAGCATCAACAAAGTCACAGGATCAATTTCATAAAATATATAAATATACTTGACCAATACAGCTTTTGTCGAAAACATAATTGCGCCCAAAAGGGCAATAAAAACACCTCCAAACTGGATACTTGTCTCATTTTTTTGCATAGAAAAATATTACGGAATAGGTTTTTAATGTAAATAAAGACTAATTGATTTCTATAAAATTCCAACCTTTGCAAAAAAAGACTATTTAGAGGAGCAAATCAAATGAAGTGAAATATATTCCATCACTAAAAACCTATAATTATTCTAAATAAATGCTAATTGTTCCAAAAAATAATAAATCCCTCGAAAGAGTAGTTTATCTTTGCGTTATTATTTCATAAACTGATGATTATTACAATATGGACAAGCTATTTTCTTCACTATTAAAACCAATAAGAGCAATTGCTTTCATGGAAGGAATTACTCTTTTATTATTAATTTTTGTAACAATGCCGATGAAATACTTGGTTAACGCACCAATGCCAAACGAGATTATCGGGATGTTGCACGGTGTATTATTTTTGGCTTATTCTGGCTTGGTTGTGTGGGCTACTTTTAAATATAAATGGCCTATATGGATTGGAGCATTGGCTTTTATAGCGTCTTTTGTGCCTTTCGGAACGTTTTTAGCCGATGATAAAATTTTTAAAAATCCGAAATATAATCCCAAAGCCCTTCACGAAAATGAAAGGTAAATTCACTTTATTCCATTGTTAATCTACCTTTCTCAATTTCAATTGATTGAGCAGTAGGAGCATGAATACTTTTGGCTTTCTTTTGAACAGCTTTTCTTGGCGTTTTTTCATCAATAATGCAAATATTACCAAAAATCTCCCAGTCATTAAATTCATTTGTTGTCCATGAATGAGAAAAATCAATCGACTGTTTTGGACTTTCCATCAATTCTTTTTGATTATAATTCCAAACATGAAAACCAATCAAACTATCTGGATTAAAATAAGTCCAAAGATTTCGCAATAATTTTTGACTAGATCTGATTGCCTTGACAATATCATTTTGCATACTATCCGTCGTTTCAGCTACTTTGTCTTCAAAAAATTGTTTGATTGATGGCATGACATTATTAACATCAACCAAACGAGGATCAAACTCCTTCAAGGCTTGATTGACTGCGCTAGTTACTTTCTCATTTAAAGCCTTATGCCCTGCTTCTGCCCCTTTGTAACTTACATTGTTCTCTTCCATCATCACGACGATTGCACCAGTCATACCAGGTGCTTTTTGTTCAAAATAAGGAATATTAAATGGTTCGATTTTCGTCTGCCATTTGCCAATTTTATTTGGAATAGAAATATTTTTCTGTGTTGTAAGATCGGTCAAGCCTAAATTTCCATGACTACCTGGTTTAAATTCAAAAGTACCTTTGCCTTTCAGCCTAAAAGCAGGCGTAATATTAACACAAGTCCCATCTATTTTAAAAAAAATAACCCATAAATAAGGCGTGCCTTTGCCTCGATTCTCCATTTTGGGATGGCGAACGAGCTTTTTGAATTCCATTTTAATATTAATTCCTTCCAATGTTGTTCTATTTTGTTTGTGTAATTTATAATATGAATATAACCAAAATTTTACTGCCGATTAAATTTCAGTTCCAAATCCCAATTCGGGCGCAATTTTTCAGCTTTCCCTAATAGGATTTTCTCAGGTTGTCGAGTTGGATATTTTCCAGTATCCCATCGCCCGTTACTATTGGTATCGACTATTATTTTGATGGAATAATCGCTTGTTGGTAGAGCCTTGAAAGTACGTTTTATGCTTTCTTGTCCAGTCATTACAAACGTTTCAACGACATCTTTTTTACCATTCACTAGTTCAACAACATAGCTTGTATCTTTGTTCATGCCTTCAATTAACACATCAACATTTCCATACTCACTTACCGACTTCGTGTTATAATTCAGAATAATTGTATCGTTTTTCAAATTAAAAATATCCGTGACTGCGCCAGGAAATAAAGTAATTTGATATGTTTTTTCTTCTTTCCACTTATATTTAAACAAACCTTTTTTAGGATCAGTTTCATCTTGCGAAAAAATAGCCTCTACTTTGGTTTTTAATGTATCTTCTGTTACAATAATTTTCGTCAAATCAATTGACGCAATCGGATGACGAAATTCAATATTAATAACTTCGTTAGGATTGTGTTTTAGTCCCGTTTGAGCTGATTTTAAGTTAGGAATAGCTAGGCGTGTAGTTTTATTTTGTTTGTAAAATGGCGCAGACTTTGGCAAAAACACATCAAAAGTATCTAAATAGTCTTTCTCGTCAGAGATAATAAAAACGCGTTTGGAAGTTGTGTCGGTGTACCAAAAATGAAGTGTATCTTTGCTTTGCTGCAAATAATCACTATCAAAACTTGGCTCAACCTGCACTTGCAAACTATCAAAAACAGTTTGATTATAAACGATCTTCAAATGCCCGAATGGCTTAGTGATATTCCTCGTTCGACGAAGTGGCGGTTGTGGTTTAAAAATTTGAAAATCGAGTGGTGTTTTAAAACTATCCGTCAAAATAATATTCTCAGACTGAAAACCAATGCTTTCCTCTTCATCGTACAAATAATTGAAATTCTCATCCAACAAGACAAAAATCTTAAATGTATCGCTTTTCAAAAAAGGCATTGAATATTGTCCGTTTTTATCCGTTCGAGCAAAATAAAACGGCTTTTCTGTTCGGACAACGGTATCTGACAAATTATCATACAACATTACTAACGCGTCTTTGACAGGTTTATCCGTTTCAGAATCAATGATTTTTCCACCCACAGAAAGCGAATCAATGAAACTTCCCGTAGAAAATACAAATCGCAAATTTTCGGCAGGATTGCGTTCTCGAAAATCTTGAATAGCTTGCCCAAAGTTGATAATATAAGTCACGCTATCTCGAAGCGTTTCTTCTTCTAAGTTAATGATCACCGATTTTCCTTTCATTTTAATATCTAGAGATTTATTCAATGGAGGAGAGACGATAATTTCAGAAGCAGGTTTATTCAGCTGAATCCATTCGTCGAAAGTAAGGACGATTTCAGTCGAATTAAAATTCGTAGAAAGGTTAGGAGTTGACTCTTCGACCACAACTTTAGGAGCGGTTGTGTCTTTCTGCCCGCCTGTTGGTGCTACAACCTTTGCACAACCGCTCAAAAGCAAGAAGTGAATGGTTATCAACAAAGTAAATATTAAAAAAATAATTTCTTTTCCTATTTTCTTATACAAGATATAATGATTTATTGGTAAAAATAATTTATATTTAATAGCTTTAATAAGTGAGTATTAAAAGCAAATGTATTCATTTTTTAATTAAAAACAAGGTCACAATTAAGGTCGTTTCTACATCTTAAAATTAACTAACTCATTCATAAATTTAATTTATAATTAGCTCATTGTTAATTACAAATACCCAACTTAAAACGAAATTGATATAATTTTCGAAACTCATCACTTACTTATTAATATAAAAATAACCTTATTACTTATGAAACTCTTAAATTTACTTTTAGCTCCATTTCAGTTTTTCGGGCGATTTATTGCAAAAATAATGGGTAAAACCGAGAAACCTAAATCTACTTCAAAAGAACCTAAAAAGTTTAGCACTTTCGAAGGGGTTTTCACTCCGACTGTTTTAACGATTCTTGGTGTTATTATGTATTTGCGTCAACCTTGGGTCGTCGGAAATGCAGGTGTTTTTGGTGCAGTACTTATCATTTTATTGGCGATTAGCATCACGCTTTGTACTGCTTTGTCTATGGCTTCGATGACGACTAATATCCGAATTGGCCGCGGTGGTGCATTTTCCATTATCTCCCAATCCTTGGGTCTCGAAGTTGGGGGAAGCATTGGTTTGCCTTTGTATTTTTCACAGGCTTTCGCTGTGGCAATGTATGTTTTCGGTTTTCGCGAAGGTGTAGAATGGCTCATTCAAAAAATGGCAAATGATCCACAATCGGTTTTAAGTCCGACTTTATCGTGGATTATTAATTTTGGGACATTCATTGTCGTTTATGCTATTGTAAAAATTAGTACCAACTTTGCTTTCAAAATCCAATATGTTTTAATGGGATTGGTAGGCGCGTCGATTTTGTCAATTTTAGGTGGTTTACTTAATGTAGATGTCGCTGCAAATTGGGAAAACATTAGATGGGTTGGAGATTTTGATGGAGGTGAAAGTTCTTTTTGGATCGTTTTTGCGGTATTTTTCCCTGCGGTAACGGGCATTATGGCTGGCGCAAATATGTCAGGCGAGCTCAAAGATCCGCGCAAAGCTATTCCAACAGGAACACTCGGCGCAGTGGCTTTGACAGGCGTGGTTTATATCGCGTTAATTTTGGTTGCGGCATTGCTAGCCGATAGAAATGATTTAATTTCAGACTATAATATATTTATTGATCGCTCTTATTGGTGGCCTGTGGTTATACTTGGTTTATTGGGTGCGACTTTTTCCTCTGCTTTGGCTTCTTTGGTGGGTGCGCCACGCATTTTAGCAGCATTGGGGGAGTTTAATATTTTACCAAAAAGTGAGTTTTTTGCTAAAACGAATAAAAAAGGAGAACCAGAAAACGCGGTGATGTTCACGGGAATTATTGTATTTATTTCGCTTTTAGCTGGCGATTTAAATGCTATTGCGCCATTGATTACCATGTTTTTCATGATCACTTATGCGATGATTAATATTGTAGTGGTGATTGAACAAAGCTTGGGTTTACCTAGTTTTAGACCGACTTTAAAAATCCATATTCTCATTCCATTATTGGGTGCATTGGGTTGTATTTTTGTGATGTTTATCATCAATGCTATCTTTGCTTTGGTTTCGATGGGCTTAGTAATAGCGTTTTATTGGTATCTCTTAAAACGCGATTTGAAAGGACAAAAAGGGGATGCGAGA
>CAKZLL010000062.1 GCA_937125475.1 uncultured Saprospiraceae bacterium
ATCTAGCATTACGGATATTTTCCCGTTTTTATTACAAATCAAATTAACCATTTATTCACATAATTCTTTCCCGCATTCGGCTGGGATTGCCTCTTCGGCTTCTAGTATGAGTGCTTTGGCGCTGTGCTTGTGTTCGATTGAGCGTGCATTATTTGGCACATTGAAAGAAGAAGCAGAATTTTTGAAAAAAGTATCTTTTGTATCTCGTTTAGGCTCAGGAAGTGCTTCTCGATCTATGTATCCAATCGCTGCAATGTGGGGCGAATTAGAAGGTGTCGAAGCGGCTTCTAATTTATATGCAATTCCCGTTGCTGCTGAAATCCACCCTGTTTTTCATGATTATCGAGACACAATTTTGATTGCGAGTAGAGGAGAAAAGTCCGTTTCAAGTACTGCAGGACATGGTTTGATGGAAGGCAATATTTATGCAGCTAGTAGATACGAACAAGCCCGAAATCGTTGTGAAGCATTGATTGATATTTTGAAAAAAGGCGATGTAGATGCATTTGGCGTATTGGCAGAAGACGAAGCATTGACCTTGCACGCGCTCATGATGTGTTCAAAACCTTCTTATACTTTGATGCGTCCTAATTCGTTAGCAATGATAGAAAAAGTTCGCGCGTATCGTCAAGCGACCAAAAATCCACTATATTTTAGCTTGGATGCAGGGCCAAATTTGCATTTGCTTTATCCTGCTTCTATCGAAGAAGAAGTGATGAAATTCATCAAAAGTGATTTAGTACCGCTTTGCGAAAATGGCGAATTTATTGAAGATCAAGTAGGTCAAGGTGCAACGATTTTAGCTATAAAATAAACAATTTCAAAAAATCACAATGCCGCACTATAATAATGCTTGATCAAATATTTTAACAAAAATTTGAAAAAACATGCAGCAAATGAAAAAGAACATACTATCATTTCTCCTTATTTTTGCATTCATAACGAATACAATTATAGCGCAAGAAACAAGCAGTACAGCAACAACAACAGAAGAGACCGTTCAATCTTTTTGTAAAGAATTAGGTAAAGCTATTGCGGCAAATGACGAAACTCAATTAAATAGTATTTTTCCAACAGTCGATGAATTAATTGCTTTCATGGAAGCTAGTGGCGTTACACTCCCACCAGATTTGAACAAGAAGTTTTTAAATGAAAGACTCATGGAATCATTAGAGGAATATCAAGGTCAGGTCGCAAGTTTGCGTTATGCCGCAAAACAACAAAACCTGGATTGGAATAAGATGAAAATTGGCGAAATTAAAGTGAAAGAAGTCACAGAAATTTTAGATGATGATGATGAGAATGATAAAAATTCGTTTACTGCTTATGAAATAGAAATCAATCTTACTTTCGAAAGTAAACGAATTGTTATTATTTCTAACGCTGTTTTTAAATCGCCTAGTGGGCTTAGAATTGGTGAAATTTCTGATTGGAAAATTAAAGATTAAATCTATTTCACATCATAAGCAATTGATTATCAAAACATATAGTATTTATAAATTATAATTAAAATGAAATTAAATTACGTATTAGGATTAATTATTCCTGTATTATTATTAATTGGTTGCGCAAAACCGATTGCGCAATTTACAGTAGCAGAAGGCGATAATGTAGCGCCAATTAAAATGAAATTTGAAAATACATCGGAAAACGCAGTAGAATATATGTGGGTTTTCGGAGATGGCGATACCTCAATCTCCGAAGCTCCTTTTCATACTTTCAAAACTTCGGGAACTTATGAAGTGAAATTGATCGCTAAAAAAGGTAAAAAATCTAATATTTTCACCAAAACATTAGAAATCAAAGAGCCAGCAAAATGCTTTGTCGAAGTAGAAACAGATTTTGGTACAATGACTATATTATTATATGATGATACGCCAAAACACCGCGATAACTTTTTGAAATTGGTCGAAGATGGCTATCTCAATGATTTATTATTCCATCGAGTAATTAATGGTTTTATGATTCAAGGCGGAGATCCAGAATCTCGCAATGCTAAACCAGGTATTCCTTTAGGTCGAGGCGGGCCAGGTTATACTATTCCTGCGGAATTTGTTGATACTTTGATTCACGTCAAAGGTGCTTTGGCTGCTGCTCGACAAGGTGATGGCGCAAATCCTAAAAAAGCATCGTCTGGATCTCAGTTTTATATCGTGCAGGGTCGCCCTGTAACGGATGCGCAGTTGAATCAGATCGAAAATAGAGGCGGATATAAATACACTTCGGCTCAACGTGAGCAATACAAAACTATTGGAGGTGTACCATTTTTGGATCGAGCTTATACTGTTTTTGGGCAAGTCGTCAAAGGGCTTGATGTGATTGACAAAATCGCAGCGACCAAAACTCAAGCAGGCGATCGACCAGAAAAAGATGTAAAAATGAAAGTAACTGTTGTAAAATAAATTTCTATTTTAAGTAGAAAATAATAGCTGTATTTCGTTATAGAAGTACAGCTATTTATTTTTTACGATAAGATTTGTCAACATGGATTGAATTGTTTTTATTTTTCATTTTCTTCAAATTCTACTTTTCACTTTTTTTATTTAAATAAAAGAGCTACTTCATTAGGCAATAAGGCAAATATTTTTGTACTTTGTAGATGAAAAGTCAGACTTCATCTGAAATATATTTTTTTTATAAAACTTCTCCTATATTAGTTGTTAGAAGTAATAATTACAACATTGAAATTTTAAAAAATGCAAAAGAGTCTTAAAGATATTTTTAAAGATATACCAAATATTGATCCTAGAAGCGCACAGTTTTTAATTAATGCTCTCGAAAAAAATAATATAGATGGCTTTGATTACATAGAATACAAACAAGCATTAGGCGCATTAGCAGCATTGGATATTGATGAAGCAACTGCTTTTAAATCTGCTTTTGCAACAGCTTCTATGATGGGATTATCAAAAGATAAACTACTAAAAACAGCTAATTTTTATCTAAAAGTATTGCAACAAGAACGCTCTCAATTTGATAAAGCAGTAGAACAACAAGTGCAACGTCAAGTAGCTGGAAAGCAAAAAGAAGGCAAAGCAGTAGTGCTAGCTATTCAATCTAAAAAGGATAAAATTAGTCAATTGCAATCCGAAATCTTGCAGCATCAAGAGCAAATTGTTCGCCTACAAGATGAGATTGAAAGCTCTAAAGACAAAATCGGAACAACGAAATCAAACTTTGAACAGACTTACGGAATCATCGAGAAAGCAATTTTAAGTGATATTGATAAAGTTCAAGTTTATCTTAAATAAAAAATTACTTTAATTAATTCTTAAAGTAATCATCGGGGTAATCATTTATATAAAAAACGAAAAAATTGAGTCAGAATAATCCAACCAAATCTTTTTGGAAACGACCTGAGGGCGTTACAGGAACATTATTTTTAGTCGCTGCGATTGGAGGCGCGTTATTTTTTGGTGCACCTGTACTAGCGGCAATTGCTGCTGGAGTTGCTTCTTTATTACAAATGGTCGTGACAGGTGTGATCCTTGCGGCACTTCTTTTTTTAGTAATCGACAAGCGTTCGCGCAATTTGGTCGGCTATGGTTATAAGAGTATCATGCGTTGGTTGACGGGATGGTTTATTCAATTAGATCCTATTGCTATTCTTCGCAGTTATTTAGATGACATGAAGAAGAATTTGCGCAATATGAATAAGCAAATTGGTGCATTAAGAGGGCAAATGCGCAGTTTGCGAAATACGATGGATCAAAACCAGCGTGATATTCAGAACAATATGCGTCAAGCGCAAAAGGCAAAAAAGGAAGGAAATGAATCACAAACGGTTTTAAAGGTTCGTAAGGCTAGTCGTTTGAAGGATTCTAATGAAAAGCTTGATTCTTTATATAAACGAATGGAAGTGATGTATCGCGTATTGACGAAGATGTATCAAAATTCGGAAATCCTTTATGAAGATACAAAGGATCAAATCAAAATAAAAGAACAAGAGCGTAAAGCAATTCGCGCGTCTCATTCTGCTATGAACTCTGCTATGAGTATCATTAATGGTAATAATGATAAACGTGCAATGTTCGATCAAGCGATGGAAGTCTTAGCGGATGATGTAGCCAACAAAGTGGGAGAAATGGAGCGCTTTATGGATGTTTCTAAAGGCTTTATGGATTCAATTGACTTGCAAAATGGTGTTTTTGAAGAACAGGGTATGCAAATGTTAGAAAAGTGGGAAAAAGAAAGTACTTCTTTGTTACTTGGTGATGATAAAATGAACTTGTTAAATGAAGGAACGACCAACACTACCATTGATTTAAATATTGAAACGCCTGTTAGAAATAAAGTACCGCGTTCAAAAGGAAATGATAATGAATATTCTAATTTGTTTGATTAATTAGGTTTCTTATTACAAATTCATTATAAACAAGTAGAGCTGTGACAATGTCATAGCTCTACTTGTTTATAGGATTATGAGATAGGTTTTAAACATTAGTTTTTCATTTTTTTTCCTTCTTCAAGCACTTCCTTTCTAATCTTTTTGAGCTTCTCTTTATCACCTTTTGCGTCTTTGAGTTTTCGTTCTAAATCTTCCAGAAATTTCATACTTTTTCGCTGAGTATCCAACTGATTTTGAGCATATGGATTTAATTTAGGAACAAAAACACTATCATTAATTACCTTTTTTTCAAAAGTAGTAGTCCAAATAAAACTATTTCCATCTTCCTTATTACTTGTCATTTCCATAATAAAACCATCAATACCTTTGATTTTTTTTGAAATAATCATTCTTGTAGGAAAAGGTATTTGCTCAGTTAAATCTAGTTTTAAGTCAGGAGTTGCCCAAGCGGTACTATTCCCGTCTTCAATTTTAATATCATATTCATAACAAACATAGCCGTTAATATTTTTCGATTTACCTGTTTTCGTAACGGATTCAATCGTGATTATTTTCTTAGGAAAATAATCCTTATTCATTCCATTTTT
Organism: uncultured Saprospiraceae bacterium; assembly: GCA_937125475.1. GTDB lineage: Bacteria > Bacteroidota > Bacteroidia > Chitinophagales > Saprospiraceae > CAKZLL01. The sequence goes on from CAKZLL010000062.1 coordinate 4,936, forward strand.
ATAGTTTTTGAGCGAAACGAAATCTTGATCAACTATTCTCATTATTTTAATAACATCGCCAGTCGATTTATTTGTGATGTAGGTTATTTTATCATTTTCTGTTTCATCTGTAACAATAAAATGGCTCAGATCTCCTTTGATTTGAAAAATAATATTCTTCTTTGATTGTTTTAGCGAATCTTTTAGATTAGGAATTCTAATTGTCTCTTGAATATTAACTTTTACAATGCCTTCAAAGCTTTGCGCAAATGTTAAAGAACTAGATAGAAAAAATAGCATTAATAGGTTAAATTGTTTCATCCTGATTTTTTGTTGAAAAAAATAAATATCTCATAGTAGAAATGAATAAAAACGAGGTATTGTGCCAATAAGTTAGATAGAAAAGACTAAATAATCGTTGAAATAAGTCAATTAAAATAGCAATCGGATACCTTGAAAAGATTTTCAAAGTATCCGATTGCTATTTCTTATTAATCCTTATTCGAATTAATTATTACGATTCACCCAAAAATGGATAACGATAATCCGTAGGAGGGACAAAATTTTCCTTCATGGTACGTGGATTTATCCAACGATACAAATTAAGAATTGAACCTGCTTTATCATTCGTTCCCGAAGCACGACCACCGCCAAAAGGCTGTTGACCAACTACTGCGCCTGTCGGTTTGTCATTGATATAAAAGTTTCCTGCTGCATTACGTAATTTATGAACTGCCGTTTGAAGGGCATAACGATCATTTGAGAAAATCGCGCCTGTCAAAGCATAAGGAGAAGTTGAATCAACAATATCTAAAGTTGCTTCAAAATCCGCATCATCATAAACAAAAACAGTCAAAACAGGACCAAATAACTCTTCACGCATTGTTACATAATCCGCTTTTTTAGCTAAAATCACTGTTGGTTCGATGAAATAACCTTCCGATTTATCACATCCTCCTCCAACTATAACTTCCGCATCTTCGTCCGCTTGAGCTTGTTTGATATATCCTTCGATTTTATCAAAAGCACGTTCGTCAATCACTGCATTAATGAAATTACTGAAATCTTCAACCGTTCCCATTTTCATGCTTGCCAAATCCTCTTTCATATATTGACTAACCGCTTCCCACATACTTGCAGGAATATAAGCGCGAGAAGAAGCCGAACATTTCTGACCTTGATACTCAAAAGAACCGCGCGTCATTGCCGTAGCAACAGTTCTAGCATCAGCAGAAGGATGAGCGACAATGAAGTCTTTTCCACCCGTTTCGCCTACGATTCTAGGATATGCTTTATATTTGTGAATGTTATTACCGATAGTTTTCCACATAAACTGGAAAGTTTTCGTACTTCCTGTAAAGTGTAAACCTGCCAAATCTGGCGAGTCAAAACATACTTTCCCAATTTCTGGTCCATCACCAAAAACCATATTAACTACACCTGCTGGCAAACCTGCTGCTTCGAATATCTCCATAATCACAGCCGCTGAATAAATCTGTGTATCAGAAGGTTTCCAAACTGCCACATTACCCAACATCACAGGAGCTGCAAATAAATTAGCACAAATTGAAGTAAAATTAAAAGGTGTTACTGCAAAAATAAAACCTTCTAAAGGTCTGTATTCCAATCTATTCCAAATACCAGGAGAATTTTTTGGCGGTTGTTGAGTATAAATATCAACCATGTATTGCGCATTGAAACGCAAGAAATCAATCAATTCTGCTGCTGCATCAATTTCCGCTTGAAAAGCATTTTTTGATTGACCAAGCATCGTTGCCGCGTTGATTTTTGCACGATAAGGACCAGCGATCAATTCTGCCGCTTTCAAAAAGATAGCCGCACGATCTTGCCAAGGCATTGCTTCCCATTTTGGTTTAGCTGCCAAAGCTGCGTCGATAGCTTGTTGAGCATGAGCCGCAGTTCCTCTATGATAGTAACCTAAACAGTGTTTAAGTTCATGAGGCGGATAGATTTTCACATGATCATCCGTCGTTACAGCTTTTCCACCGATAGACATTTTAATTTCAGTCTCTACTGATTTGAAAGCTTTTAAGACTGCTTTTAATTCTGCTTTTTCTGCCGAACCAGGTGCGTAACCTTTGACAGGCTCGTTATTCACTGCAGGCAACTTAAATATTGCGTTTGACATAACCTCTTGATTGTTAATTTTGTAGAATAAACTTTAAAACAAAGCCTATTCATTAAATTGAATAGCTATCGTTTTTTATCAAAACAATAATTTCTACCACAAAAATAAGTCTATAAATAGAACTTTTGCAAAAAAACGTTTTTTTTATGAAATAGTTGAAAATCAAGGACTTTTTTATATTCAATATGGATAAATGGATAAAAATGAAAAGACCTAATACTTTTCAATTAAAGTATTAGGTCTTTATAAATAAAAAATAAAAACTAGAGTATTTCATCCATTCCTAATTCTTTAAATAAGATTTTTGTACATCTTTTTTAGCACAATCATTTCAATTTCAAACAATAATTATATTAATTATTGCCATTCCCTAACGACCATAAAAGCAATAAAAACCTGTACTACAGTAATCAGCACCATTTTCCAAATGAAAGAACCTTTAGATTTTTTGTGATTAACGGGCGGAAGCATTCCCAGCCAAATTCCGATTGTACCAAAAAGCCAAGCCGAAATAAATAGCTTTTGTTCTGAGACGCGCCATTTTCCTTTGATCGCTTTTCGTTTATCCATTATCATCAATACATAGCTTCTCAACGTCATGAGTAAAAGAAAAAACAAGAAGTATTTTAAGTATTCGTTCATAATTTTGGTTTACAATGACTATTTTTTCTTCGTTTTATTTTTATCCAACCAATCCAGCACAAATGGATAGATTTCTTTACTTGCACTTCTAGAGTGCAAAACTCTACTATGGTTATAATCTTCTAAAAACCCAGCCGCTTTAGAGCAAAATAAAGCTTTATTTAATGGATTATCAAAGGAAGAAAGAAATAATTCACAACCCTCTTTCGGTGCTACAAATGTATCACCTTTGCCATAGATTGAAAAAATTGGTGTTTTAATATCAGGCATTTGTGATTGGTAATTTATACCGTTTTCTCCGTAAAATCTCCCTGTTAAATTCCAATCAAACCATTGCTTCATTAAATAATAGGTTTCGTTTGTCTCTCTTCCTAAAGCTTTTGCTGGCGTGTATCCTAATAGCTTACTACCTAATCTGCTCATACAAATTTTGATATAATTGGAAGTGGAAACAGCTGCACCAAACCCTTGACAGGCAAACATTGTGATACAGTTTATTTTGGATTTAAATTTAGGATAATTAATTAAAGCAATTGTCAAACAAATTCCGCCTCCGCTATGCGTGATACAGCTCAACTTCTCGATTTTCACCTCATCAAATAAATAATTAAAAATTAATTTAAAGTCTTCTTTTCCAATGGTTTCAAAATTAAAAAGGTGCTTCATTTTTGAGCTATCGCCATGATTTCGCCACTCAAAAACCCAACACGTAAAACCTTGATTTGTCAAGAAATCAGTAATAGCATTGAATACTTTTCTGCTGGAAAATGTGCCATGAGTAAATAAAATATGTTTATTGTCTAAGCATTTTTCAGTCGTTCGTTTCCAGAGTGCGATATGATTTTTTGCATCAATTTTTATTCGGATTAATTCCTCTTTCATGGCAATATTATTACTTAATATTTTGTGGTTTTCTGTTTCTTATTATTTACAATATAATTCTTTTTATAAAAAAGGTTTTCTTTATATAAAGAAAGAGCTAATGAATTTTTCTTAAAATCGTCTGGAATAACAGATACAAAATATTCCACTAAAAGCTTTTGAGCATAAAAAAACATCACAAAAGATAATAAATATGCTGTAGTTTTATATGCCACCTTTCTTATTTTTGTTTTACCTAGATTAAACTTTGAGATTACTAAAACAGAAAAGCCTAGAGACGCAATTAGTCTCCCAATGATTTCAATACTCTCCAAAGTTAAAGCATCAGAAACAGACCCAATGGCATCAAGTAACCGCGCACGAAAAGCGATTTCTAAAAAAAGATATAGAAGAGTATAAACTATTAAAAACCAGCGCATTTTATTATATTTTCTCTTTGAATTATTAAGTAGGGGGAGCTATTTAAATACACGATTGAAGCGGACAGTTATTTAAAGTCATAAATTAACTGCGAAATATTTAACACTAGTTATTCTGAATAGTGTAAATAACTAGTGTTCTATTTCGTGCGTTCTTAGGTTTATAACTTAAATTGATACTGATATTTAAACACCATCAAAAATACCGAAGGCATGTGTAAAAAAAGAACTTACAGGTATACTGTAAAACACTTTACCTTTAGAGCTAAAACTGTGATTTTCCTTATTAGTGAACTGATTCACTTTTTGTAAATTCGTAAATAGCCAAGCCCCTTCATAATAAAATACCCACCACCAATTAAGAGCAAATTCCGCCTGAAAGTTAGACGCCTTTTTAATCTCTACCTCACTTAATGTTAAACTTTCTTCTTTATCATTATTTGAGTTACGAAAAACGGTTTGATTTTTTACAGCAGCAACTATAGTGCCGTAACCCGATAACTGGATTAAAAAGTCAGGTCTTTT
>CAKZLL010000063.1 GCA_937125475.1 uncultured Saprospiraceae bacterium
AGCTCCTTATACTTATCAATGGGATGCTGCTGCTGGTGATGCAACTACTGCAACTGCTACTGGTTTAGTATTTGGTACGTATAGCGTAACTGTTACAGATGCAAATGGTTGTCAAGAAATTACAACTGCTTCTGTAGAAGACGTAACTGGTACAAATGCTGTTGATTATATTTCTAATTTAGATATCTTCCCGAATCCTCCTCGTGGATTTGCGACTATTCAATTAGAATTCTCTCGTACTGCTGATGTAAATGTTCAAATTTATAATCTTGCTGGTCAAGTTGTTGCTGATTTAGGAAATCGCACAACAACTAATCAAGAATATAAAGTAGATTTATCTAAATATGCTGCTGGTATGTATTTCGTTAGATTTATCATCGACGGAAACGTAATCACTCGCAAATTAACACTTACTAAGTAAGAGAAGGGATTAAATAATTGAGTAAATTTTATGCAATTATTTGATTAATTACTTTCTTAAAAAAGCGATTGTCGATCTTCATAGATTGGCAATCGCTTTTTTAATTATATAATCTGTTGCTTCTTATCGGACATTCTTGCTTTCTTTTCTAAATATGAATGCTAATAGTTTGTAGTTCTCTCAAATAGCATTTAGCTTTGAGGCATAAAATTCTAAAACATTTTTTTATAAAAATTAGATCTACTTATATTAATAATCACTCCAATTCGTTCTATTTAAAGTTGTAAAATCAACCCTAATAATTTAGCTCCTTTCCTTCTTACAATACTGATTTTGAAAAATTGAAACACTTTTTAGCAAAACACTTTTTTATGAAAAAAACAATCACTACCATTTTTTATACTATTCTATTTTATACATTCTCAATCGGTCAAACAACGCCACGCCTCTCCTTTTCTTTTGATAAAAATATCAAAGATCAACGAGGTACTATTCAAAATATAGAACATCAAAACATTACTTTCACTACGGATCGATATGGTAAAGAAAATGCTGCCGCCCATTTTAATGGGGAAAATGCACTCATTAAAATTCCTTACAATATCAATCCATCCCAAACTCCTAATTTCACTATTTTATTTTGGGTTAAACCCGATTATAATAATCAAATTATGACGCTTTTTGCTCATGATAATGATCCTGTTTTGGGGATAGATCGTAAATTTACTTTAGCTGTGGGAAATAATGCCCCTTCTTATTTCGGTAAAGTCATTGCTCAGAAATGGTCATTGATTGCAGGTATTTTTGATCAGAAAAATGGCAGTGCTTGTTTGTATGTTGATGGTAAATTAATAGCTCAAGAAGCAATAATGAGTGAAGGTTCTCCGTATTTTCATTTAGGAAACCATCCAACAAAAGGTAATTTCTTTAAAGGAGATTTGGATGATGTGCGAATTTACGATAAAGCATTAGAGAAGGATGAAATCGACAAGATTTTTGAAAAAGAAGCCAAAGCTAGCCTTCGCCCAATAGGAGAAAAACAATATCATTATACCACTAAAAACCCTAAGGCTGAAATTTTAGTCCGAGTAGGTGATGTCGATAATTTTGGTTTTGATACTCGATCTGGTTTTAATCCATTTTGTAAAAACAATAGACAACAGCACGTTTTTCCTCTAAAAACAACCACACAAGATTATACGGGAACGGATAAAATATTGGTGGGCAGTAGCTATAAAAAAGGTAAAATCGAAATAAAAGCCGATGATTATCTTGCAACTACTAACTGGACAGCACAACATAAAACAGTTATTCCACTGATTTTTCCAGCGCCCAAAACAGTCATTAAATCAGCTATGTTTCAAATTCTGATTGGGGATTTTCAAGCTCCACTCCTTGGTAGTTCTTTTCAATTTAGCATCAATGGTAAACGCATTCCTTACATTGAAGCAGCACTAAACGCGATAGAACAAACGAAATTAATGGGGCAATTATTCAATTTCTCTTTGCTAAAAGAAGACTTAGCATTGCTAAAAAACGGAGAAGTATTGCTCTCAATAGACGATCCAACAACAGGAGTAGGCGATGGTTTTGCGATTGATTTTGTCCAATTGTTAATTAATTTGAAACAAAATAATACCTGTACGGGAACGATTAAAGGAACAGTAACAGATGAAAATGGCAATCCTTTACCCAATGTTTTAATTTCTAATGCCATGACACAGACTGTCACTGATAAAAAAGGGCGATTTATTATCAAAAATGCCCTAACAGGTCTTATCAGCCTCAATGGTCAAAAAACGGGCTATATCCCTACTTATCAAAACGTTGAATTGAACAAGAATAAGAAAGCCAAAATTGATTTAGTTTTAGTAAAAAAAGCGACTGAAACATTGACTGATTTTATCCGCCAAGAATTAAAGCAAAAAGGAGCGGTTACTTTACATAATGTTGTTTTAACCGTCGGAGAAGATGATCCTTCTCCTATTGCAATGCCCGATTCTAAAATGGTTTTACAAGCATTATATACCATTTTAAAAACTCAGCCTGATTTAAAAATAAGAATAGAAGGGCATACTAATTCTGATGGAGAAGTTAAAGACAATCAAGCTGCTTCTTTGCTTAGTGCTAGAAATGTGAAAAGATGGCTATCCATTAAAGGCATTCCTTTCACTCGATTAAAAGCCATAGGATTAGGCGCTTCAACTCCCATTGCGACAAATCAGTTAACAGAAGGAAAAGCATTGAACAAACGAATCGAAATTAAGGTAATCATTCCATAAAGTAACTTTCTCATTATCCGTCTAATTTAGGCTTAATTGCTTTTAAAAATAGATAAATGAATATTAATTTCATTTATCTATTTAATTTTTATTTATAGTTCAATATTAAACACATCAATAAACATTTATTATTTAAATATTTATTACTTCTATTAGTGCTGTTACAGGAGTGTTATTTTATCATATATATATATTTTATCTTTATGAATTGATTTTAATCAAATACCAAATAATATTTAAAATGATAAGATAAAAACACATTATGAAAAGTAAAAAGCAACAAAAATACAGTACTAAAATTAGAGCTATTATTATCCAAGAAATTGAAAATGCAGAATTGAATGGGCAAATGATCAGCGAAGCCTTAGAAATTAGTCGAATGCATCTACATAGAAAGATAAAAGTAGAAAAAGGCATTTCTATTAGTCATTACATTCTAGCGGTTAGACTAGAAAAAGCGCAAGAATTATTGACAGAAACTAAGCAATTAATAACAACAATAGCTTATAGTCTTGGCTTTAAAGACACTAGCTATTTTACTAGGGTTTTTAAAAAAAATTTAAACTGTACACCATCTCAATTTAGATTAATGTGGAGTATCAACAAAGTAGATAGTAGTATTCCTAGAGGTACTCTTAGTAATACTGAAGCTTTTTCCCTTCAAAGAGAACGCCAATCAGGATAAATCAAAACGGTTTCCAGCTTTAACATCTATAACAAAAAATCATCCTAATTTTTTTAAAAAAACATTTTTTTTCAAAAAAAATATAGATGTTACACACAGTCTAACTACTTAATATAGAACACTATACCTTTGTACTATCAATTATAAAAAAAGAAAAATAAACGAATTATATCATTTATTTTAATATTAATGATTTTCTAAGTTTTTAAATTATTTACATTATGAATTCTACTAAATTAAATTTTATCAACCGTTCTAATGACACTAGCAACTCTCGTGTTGTTATTTTTCAAAAACCTACTACAACTACTTTTGATGAATTAACTATTGCATGGAAAGTAATTAAAAACTGTGGTCAAGGAGATTATCATCCGTTTCTTTATGAATATGGTATGCAAGTAACAGCAGGAGATAGTTGGGGGAATTTTACACAACCACTTGCAGCTAATCCTGGGGATCGTTTCAAAATGATTAAAGACAATACTGGTGATGTGATGAGAAAAGCAGATGAAAGTGCTTCAACCCCATCTTCTGTTGAAGTTTTAAATGCTTTACCTAAAGGTTCTATCAGTGCCAATATTTATAGAAGTGGTCAGATATTAGCTCAGAAAAAAGTAGTCGCTCCAGGGCAAAAAGCTGTTTTTGATTTCAAACCATCTATTTTTATTGGTGTTGCTTCTGAAATCGAGCAAGGTCAAATCATAGACTCCGCTGTTCTTTCTAATATCAACAAAGAGATTTACTTAACAGGTTTAATCTCTGCTGATATTGTAATGACAGGAGGAGGAAGAGGTGAAAGCGCAACTCCTTTCCAATTTACACTTGAAAATAAAGTCTTGGCATAATCGTTAACGCCAACCGTTATTTTGACTTAGACTGCATCTTTCAATTTGTTCCTATTTATTATATTGATATATTAGTCATTGGTCTATAATCTTATCAATTGTTTTTTTAACAATTTTATTTTAGGTAATTCTATAGTATTACAGTAAATATCAACTAATTTATTGTTTTCAAATAAAAAAACATTTCTTAATTCGATACAATTATGTGAGATCTTTAGCAATAATCTTCTTACGCTTTGAATGTTTTATTTTTACAAAAGATCACATTTAATTATTAAAATTAAAAAATAGGTCATGGCACATTTTAATGCATATAGAAGAATTGATAACTTCGTAATTGGAAGTACTTTAGATCAGGCATCACATAACTTAGAAGTAACTAGTCTTTTATATTATCCAACACCTAATAAGCATATAGCTGGCGAGTATAAAGTATCAATTGAGAATAGAACCGCAAAGATTTCATTACTGTCAAAAGAATCAGGGTATTTGATTCAAGGTACATTAAGTTTACATTTCAAATCACTAGAAGGAAGTACTGAAGTTATTCTTTTTGCAGATTTATCCTTTGGCAAAAATAAAGGTCGAAAATATTTTGAAGGCATTTTATGCCGTTTTGATACCATTAGTGGAAATCTAATTCCGTCTAATAATGATTTTCCAACTACGCATGACCTTGAAATCAATGATACATTTCATGAGAATGATAATGATGATTATAACTTTGATGATAATGACGACGATTTGACCTTACAACCTGCCCCCATTACGGATTCAGAGCCAGTTGAAGAAAAAAAAAGATAATATTTGGCAGAATTATTTTCTAATGGTCTTATCTAATCGTTTAGAATCAGATTATGCTATCATTTTACATAAAGTAATTATTGTCATTCATATCGTAGAATGTTCGTTGGCAAATTATAATGAAAAAGAGCGCATTAAAGAAAATTCAACAGTGGTTTCTGTTATTTATAAAAACATTTTACAAATGTACTATTCTTTTACCCAAAGTGGCTTTTAGAAGGGTAGATGAAAATATAAACATGATAATTGGGTTGCTCCTTTTGCTATTGGTCAATTCGAAATGGTCAAATACAAATTACTAAAGTATGAAGCTGGTGAAATAGCTCATATTGAAAATATTATTAAAGGAGAAGTTAAAACGGTGAGTAGCCGAAAACTAGTTAATAATAGGGAAACAATCACTTCTACCAAGGAAAATAAAAAAGCATTAAAAAACACGAAGCCTCAAAAGCAGAAAAATCATTAAAAAAAACAACATTGCTAACCACGACAAAGATTGTACAAGAAGGAGATGAATTATATAAAAACTTACAAATAGAAAATCCTCTGATCAAAGAAGTAAAAGAGTAAAAGAGCCATATTTTTTCTTAGGTCGAGCCCAATAAGTTACATCTACTAATTGATTATTTCTATGATGTGAAGTATAAATTTCTATCATAGGATAGAAAGTATTGCCTTTAATAAGATTTTTCAATGGAAAGATTTTGAATAATGACTTTATATTGATGATATAATTTTTGATTAAACCATAAAAATATTTTGAAATGAATAATAATAATAATAATAAACATAGGATTTTTCCTGTAATTCATAATAAAACATCCTTCTATGAAAGAAAACATTTCACATATTTTAATGGTTTGGATATTCCAGAAACTGTAATAGCGACCTCTATTGCTGGTTTTCCTCAAAATCATATCATCGCATTTAAAGATGCTTTTGACGGGTACTATTAAGGATATTATCGATTTTTGGCATTAAGAAAAACGACGAATACACTCTAATCAGAGTATAAAAACTCCTTCTTATAGTGAAAAGTAGAATTTTAAATTTCCTTAATACAAGAAGTTTAATACGTAACATTTATGAATGATTTTAATCTAGCGATTTTTTATTTGGCTTTTTAGAGAGAGGTTTAATTTATACTATTTTATAGTATAAAATGCTTTAATATTTTCTCAATAAAGCTTTGCTAATCAGCATTTTGAAACTATATTTTTAATTCTTAACGAAAGCTAAATTATTACTAAACCAAAACCAAATGTTCATTATATCAACATCAAGACTACAACTCATTCCTCTAAACCCTACACAACTGTCGCTATTTAGAAGTGATCCAGAGCTGGCACTTGAACTGCTCGGACTAGAATCAGAATTACTCTGCACTAAAGATACTATGGGAAATAATCTCGCAGGCGCGTTCGATTATTGGGAAAAATTACTCAAAAAAGATCCAATCAATTATCCTTGGCATACGACCTGGCACATTGTTTTAAAAGCTGAAAACAAACGCATTGGTCGATTGGGTTTTAGCGGTATTCCTAGAGGCCAATATTTCACTACTAATGTTGGCTATGCTATGGATGAACAATATCAAAACAAAGGTTATATGACCGAAGCCTTACAAGCTGCGATGCATTGGGCTTTTCAGCATGAAGAATTGCAATATCTCCTTGCTGAAACTTATCCTAATAATCATTCATCTCATCGAGTATTGGAAAAATGCGGTTTTGGTATTATAGAAGAAATGAATGCTGCAGGTAATATTTTATGGCGTATTCAAAATGAAATAATTTCAACTCAACACAGTCAAACTATTATAACCAAATTAGATGAAATACAACTCGCCTAAATTACTCACTTTTAGGCGATAAAATTTAATTTTTTATTTATAAATCCGAAGATACTAAACCCAATGATTGCTTTGATTTCAATCAAAACAATGAGCAATCCTTATAGTTAAGTTCTTCACAATTTTTTTAAAATGACAGAATCCACTTATGTTAAAAAAGCAGCCTCGGGGCTAAAAGGGTTTGATCGCGTAATACCACTTAATTATCAATCCGCAAAAGAAAAATTTAGAGAAGGATATCATTTTTGTCTACGATATATCTCAAGAGAGAAAGAACGTGAAGGAGATTTAGATTCACAAGAGGTCAATGATATTTTAAATGCAGGTTTAGCATTAATGCCTGTCCAACACCCTAGAACAGCAGGATGGAAAGCTACACTAGAAGAAGGTGTTACATGGGGACGTAATGCTGCTAGCCATTGTAAAACTATTGGTATTCATGCTGGAACGAATGTTTGGCTAGATTTAGAAGGTGTCTCAGAAGATTCTACTCAACAAGAGATTGATGCCTATTGCAATGCTTGGCATAAAGAAGTAAAAGCAGGAGGTTTCAAGCCTGGATTATATGTTGGTGCAGGATCTAGACTTTCAGGAGATAATCTATACTATAGACTTGAGTTCAAACATTATTGGAAATCCGAAAGTACTGTACCTGATATAGCGAATAGAGGATATCAATTAATACAACATTCATACACCCAAGATCTTGACCTTGACTATACTCAAACAGATCGCAAAGGAGGAAATGTTTATTGGACTATCAAAGGAGATGAACCTAATCCATGCCACTAATTTACTTAATATAACATCTATTCGTTGTAATTAATTAAAATAATCAGAAGAGGCTATATTAAAAGTAAAATAATGGGCTTAAGATTTTCTTATTTTAAAATTTTCTCAGATACCTCTCCGAGAAATTCAAGCGTATTTTGACCTTTTGATACAGCCTTTTCTTTTTTATTTTTTAATCATTTTAAATACAGCAATTATGCATAATCCAGAGCAGCCAATATGCTTCAGTTTCATTCTTTTAAAATTGTAATTGATGATTAATATGATTTCAAATGGTATGACAAAATAGATTTATTGTTCATTCAAATTCTTGGGCTATCACCTTTTTAATTAAAATATATTATACCATATTATAAGAACTTAACACTTTAATTTTTTTTATTAAACTTTACAATAATAAGTTATGAAATCAGTCAAATTAAAAATTATTAATAAATCTAAAAGCAAGGAAATCCCTAATATTATTATATTCCAAAAATTCAGTCAAAAAGCTTTTGCTTGGCAAGTAATCAAGCATTTAGACGTAGAAAATTATCATCCCTTTCTTTATAATTTTCAATTAGAGATTTTCACGGGTGACGCTTGGGGTAATTTTACGTTTCCACAAGTAGCCCAAAAAGGAGAAATATTTGAAATGAGAACAACCCCAACAGGAAGAAATATACTCACCAAATCATCTCAAGAGGCTAGTAATAATTTAGTTATAGAACTTAAAAACTTATTAAGACAAGGCTCTATTAGTGCCAATTTGGCTCGTAATCAACAAATTATAGATAAAATAAATATTGTTGTGCCTGGGCAAAAAGCCGTTTTTGCCTCACTAAATGACCTTATTTATTTTGGAGTTAACCCTTCCAAAAATCTTGAAGAAGGAGATCCTTTAAGCCTTTCTTTTATTACTGACCATACTCAATCCTTTGATATGGCTGGGCTAGATTCCGCTAGTATTATTTTAACTGGAGGAGGCGAAGGAACAGAAGCAGAAGCTTACAAATTTACTATAAAAGATAAAAAACTGAGTGCGTAATAAATATTAGGGGTATAACAATTTGTCGTTTTATTAGAGCAACATTTTGTTATGCCTAATACATTAGAGCAATTAATCTAATAGCAACATTTATCAATTTCTCTTACCAATCAGTAGCTGTATTATAGTTTCAATTATTTTGACAAGCCTAATCTATCAATTCTTTTAATAAAAAATTATACTTAAAATCCCACCTAGATTATTTTTTTTAGTAAAAAAATAATAAATTGAACTATACATAGAGTGTTTGCATTCTATATATACAATGCAAACACTCTATGTAAGCGCTTCAAAATCATTAACATAATACACACATCAATGCTCGGAATTAGATATATCAAATTTGACACAAGTACTTACGTTCTTCATTATAGCGGAGGAAAAATTAAGAAAGAAGGAAAAGGGCTTTCTTTCTGGTATTTTGAACCAACTTCTAGTTTAGTTGCTATTCCGATGGGTTCTGATGATGCTCAATTCATTTTTGAGGAAGCTACTGCTGATTATCAAAAAGTAACAATACAAGGACAATTAACTTACCAAATTGATAATCCAAAACAATTAGCTGAATTATTAGATTTCACTGTGAATAAAAACGGGAAATACCTCAAAGATGATATTGAAAAACTCTCTCAGCGCCTTGTCAATGAAGTTCAAGTCGCAATCAAATCAACCATTCAAAACTTTACATTAAAACAAGCAATCACTAATGCTGATAAAATGGAAAATATTATCATTGCCCATTTATCTGGATCAGAAGTCGTGAATGCTTTAGGTGTTAAACCATTGAGTGTAAATGTATTAGCAATAAAACCAACGCCCGAAATGTCTCGCGCACTCGAAGCACAAACACGAGAAGCATTGCAGCAAGAAGCGGATGAAGCGATTTATTCTCGTAGAAAATTCGCAGTAGAACAAGAACGTACCATCAAAGAAACGGAACTTAATACAGAAATTGCAGTAGAGGAAAAACAAAAGCAAATCGCTCAAAAGAAAATGGAAACCGATATTGCAAAAGCGGAAAATGACCGAAGATTGCGCGAAATGAAAGTCGCTGCGGATATCGAAGTAGAAAATCAACGCCAACAATTGATTGATTTACAAACTGAAAATCAACGCAAGCAAGCCGATACTGATGCCTATAAATTGCAAAAAACATTGGAGCAATATAAAGACATGGATTGGAAAAAACTCATGGCATTACAAGGCAATACTACTGCCAAAACACAAGTTGCCGTCGCTTTCCGCGAGTTAGCTGAAAATGCACAAAATATCAATACTTTAAATATTACGCCTGATTTATTAAGTAACTTGGTGAATGAAGCGCCAATACAACAACAAAGAAGAAGGTAATTGTATGGTTTTCTGCTTGATTGTTCTATTGTTTCATTGATGTAATAATAGAACAATCAAATTGAGCCAATCTAGCAATGAAATCATCTAATAATGAAACAACAAAAAGAACGCGTAATTATTGTTACGGCAAAAACTCGTCTCCAACAACTTAAAAAGAAATTTAATACCATCGCACAAACCAAATTTTATTTAAAAAATATGGGCGGTGATTTCGAAGAGTTAGAAGAAGAACATCTAAATCTAAATAGATCCGTAGAAAAAGCACAACGGGAATTGCGTTCAATTGCCAAGTCTAAAATTATTACTAAAGAGTATTTACCAAATTACATTTTTTCAGATCAAGATATTGTTGTGGTCATCGGTCAAGATGGTTTAGTCGCTAATACCGCAAAATACGCAACGGATATTCCTATCATTGGTGTTAATCCTGAACCTAGCCGTTATGATGGTATTTTATTACCTTTCCAAATTAATGAAGTCAATCATATCGTAGAAAAGGCACTTCAAGGCAATATCCAAACCAAATCTGTGACAATGGCAGAAGCTAATCTCAATAATGGACAACGATTATTAGCTTTTAATGATTTATTTATTGGACCTCAAACCCATCGATCTGCTCGTTATAATTTAACATTCAAAAATAAAACGGAATCACAATCTTCAAGCGGTATTATTGTATCAACTGGCGCAGGATCAACAGGCTGGCTTTCTTCTCTTATTAATATGGCAAATGGTATTTCAAACGCTTTCGCTCCAAAAACCCGACCTACTTCTTTTTCAAAAATAAAAAAGAGCAGTTTCTCTATCTCTGAAAACGAACCGCATATTCAATCACAACGACTAGAATGGGATACCGATAAACTTATGTTCATTGTTAGAGAGCCATTCCTTAGTCGCACTTCCAAAATTGGTATTACCGTCGGTACTATTAGTAATAAAGAGAAGTTGAGTATAGAATCTATGATGTCAGAAGGCGGTGTGATTTTTAGTGATGGAATAGAGAATGATTTTTTGAGTTTTAATTCTGGAACAATTGCACATATTGGTATTGCAAAAGAACGAGCGGAATTAGTCATTAAATAAATAGCTTAGAGCTACAATACATTTCATGAGTTCAAATTTTCTATTGAGAATTTGAACTCATGCTTACCATTTATTCGCAATAATCTACGATTTTCCCAACTTCCATAAAAATATATCCTAAAACTATATTTTTGTTTTTTGTAATATTTTTCCAACCTTCGACGACAAATAGGACAATACTCTAAAAAATTATCTTGTATAATAAGGTATTACGACCTATTTTCTTTCGCAAACTGCATAAGTTTCAGATTAAGTAGCCAAGAAGTTACAAAATTTTGAAACATTTGTGTAATTTTGCCCTCGCTTTAAAATGCCTACGTCTATTTAACTAAAGACATAGATATTTTGAAGTAGAAATAAATAAGTCAAATTTCAGTCAAATTTTATTATTTATTCGGTCTAGTTATAAAAAGAAAAAATACAATTTTTTTTCAACCTATTACTAAGGCACAGACAATATAAACTTGATATAAATTTCTAAGAGCAATGGCACTAATTGGTGAAATTAGAAAACGGAGTTGGATACTGATTGTTTTAATCGGTTTGGGTATGGGCGGATTCCTTTTGATGGATATGCTAGGAAATCTAGGTGTTTCAGGCTTAACTACCCCTACTGATGTTGGTAGTATTAATGGCAAAAAGATTTCTGCACAGGAATTTTTTGCTAAAGAACAGGAAATCTTCGGCAGTAGTGCTCAAGGTGATCCTTTACAAAGAAAAGACCAAATTTGGGATTATTTCATTCAAGAAACTATCCTTGACGAGAAAGCTGACAAACTAGGTTTGATGGTCAGTGACGAAGAAATGGAAGAATTATTTACAGTAGGTCCTAATATTAGTCCTGTTGTAATTAATTATTTTGGTGGGTATCAAAACTTTAATGTAGAGCAGTTCAATCAGTATAAAACACAGATTGAAACAATTACAGATGATACGGATCAAGTTCGTCAAGCCAAATCAGAATGGGCTAGTTTGAAAAGTAGAGTAAAATTAGATAGACAATTGACCAAACTAAACGCTTTGGTAACACAGTCTGTTTATACGCCTACTTGGATGGCTGAAATGGATAATGCAGAGAAAACGGAAAAAATGAACTTCCAGTTTGTTGGTATTCCTTTCGCAAGTATTCCAGACTCGGAAGTTAAGGTTACTAATAGTGACATCAAATCTTATATTAGTAAAAATGCTTACAAATATCAAAGAAAAGAAGAAACACGAAAAGCTGCTTATGTATCTTTTGACGTGATTCCAACTCTTGATGACTCAACTGAAATCAAAACTAAAGTAGCTGATCAGCTAGAAGATTTTAGAGCAAGTGATGATGATTCTTTATTTATCTCTGGTACTAATGGCTCTTTTCAAGCAGACTATCAGAAAAAATCTGCACTTAGCCCTTTAGTTGCGGATTCTTTATTCAAATTACCAATCGGTTCTGTTGTAGGTCCTTATTTAGAAGGTCGTCAATATAAAGCGGTTAAATTGGTAGATAGAAAAGTATTGCGCGATTCTGTTAAGGTTCGTCATATATTAAGAACTGTTGAGCAGCCAGAATTTAATATTCCAGGAATGGATGCAGCTCGTGAACTAATCGATAGTTTGAAAGGTGTGCTTCAAAGTGGAGCTAATAATTTTGATTCTTTAGCTGTGAAATTCAGTCAAGATGAGAGTAATAAAGCAAAAGGAGGTGATTTAGGCTGGAATACACCAGGTACTTTCGTTCCTGAATTTAATAACTTGGTCTTTTATGATGCTAAGGTTAATGGATTGTATATAGTTGAAACACAATTTGGTGTTCATTTAGTACAGGTATTAAATAGCAAGAGTTCAGGTGTAGTTGGTGCAAGAGTAGCTTACTTAACTGAGGATATTATTCCAAGTAGCAAAACGGTTAAGGATGTTCGTAATAAAGCATTTGAATTCGTAGGGAAGTACAGATCCCTTAAAGCACTTACCAAAGTAGCAGATGAAGATAAAAGCGTTTCTTTAGTAAGTACTCCAGAAATGAAAAAATCTGATCATAACATTATCGGTTTAGGTGGAGGTTCTCCTTCTCGTAGCTTAGTAAAATGGCTATTTAAAGCTAAAACAGGCGAAGTTGCTAAAGATCTTTATACTTACCAAGATAATCAATTGTACTACGATAGTAAGTTTGTGGTTGTAGCATTAGAAAGTAAGCAAGGAAAAGGAACGCCTAGTGTTAAAGATGTAAAATCACAAGTTGAAACATTAGTAAAAAATCAATTGAAAGCAGAAAAAATTATTGCTAAAATTAAAGCTGGTGATAATTTAGATGCGATTGCTGGTCAGTTTCAATCTAGTGTACAAGAAGGTGTTGGTGCAAGTTTTGCAGAATCTTTTGTACAAGGAATGGGTAACGAACCTACTGTTTTAGGAAAAATATTTGGCTTAGAGTTGAATAAAGTTTCTACGCCTCTAGTTGGTAATAATGCAGTTTTTGTTGTAGTTCCTAATTTCAAAGGAGCAGCTACTCCAATTACTGATTTTGCTAATGCAAAGAAAGGACTTTCTAATACGACTAAAACAGGCTTGCAAAATAGCTTATTCCAATCGTTAAAGAAAAATGCAAAAATTAAAGATAATAGAACTACTTTCTACTAGGATTTAGTCTATATTTTTAAATCATAAAAAAGCCGCTAAGTTTGATACTTAGCGGCTTTTTTATGATCATATTCAAAATAACTTAATATTTACAATAAAAAATGCCGCTTTATTGTAACATTTAGTCGAAAAAAAACGTCTAATAATCAAAAAAGGTGCAACCTTTATATAAAAAAGGTGTCTTTTCAATAAAAAAACGTACTAAAGTGTCACACTTTAATTTTTAAAGGGAACAATACAAGAGTTTAACTCGTTATTAACTATATAAAGTAAGAAATTTTGTATTTTCACCTTAACCAATACTGAAATTCGACCAAGATGAAAAAAATTAGTTTTCGTGCATTATTTATTATCCTAATTGTAGCTGCTAGTATTAGCGCACAAGTCTTTATATCCGAAAAAGCAACAAGTAATGAAGCTCAGGTGGAAGCGCAACTAAAAAACGAAACTTCCCCTAATCCAACAGAAACGGATCAAGTTGATTTTGAAATAGAAATCATTAAAACTTTAATCAAAAGAGGCAAACGTCATTTACCTATTTCTGGAGAAAATTCTAGCTTCTAAGCATTATTTATAAAATTACAGATATTCAATATTATTATTGAAAGAGCTTTCCTGTTAAGGAAGCTCTTTTTTTATTTTATGGGTCAATGAACCAAAAAATTTAAGAAAGTAGGTCATTAAGCAAGCTGTTTTTTCTTAAAAAACTACTTAACTTTGCTCAAAAAAACAGATACGCTATGAGGTTTTTATATTTCTTCTTCTTCTTCTTTTCTGCAAATTTTATTTTTGCTGGTACGATCAAGGGTAAAATAACCGATACAAAAGGGGAAAGCTTACCTTTTGCTAATGTTTATATTAAGGGAACTTCTATCGGAACAACTTCAAATCTCGATGGAAAATATATCTTACCTCTCGAAAATGGCACACATGAAATCGTTTTTCAATACGTTGGTTATCAGCTTTTCTCTAAAAAAATAACCATCAACGAAACGACTATTGAATTAAATGCGCAATTAGAAGAAGCAGAAATCAAGTTAAGTGAAGTTGTGGTTTCCGCTAGTGAAGATCCTGCTTATCGCGTCATTAGAGCTGCTATTAAAAAACGTCCTTATTACAAAAATTTAGTTCAAAAATACGCTTGCGACGTTTATATAAAAGGTAGTCAAAAGATAGAAGATGTGCCTGTAAAAATGTTTGGGCAAGATCTTGGTGATATGGATGGATTATTAGACACTAATCGACAAGGCATTGTATATTTATCAGAATCGGTTTCCAAACTATATTATCAACGCCCAAATCAGTATAAAGAAGTCATGGTTTCCTCAAAAATCAGTGGCGATAATAATGGTTTTAGCTTCAATCAAGCGCGTGGCATGGATTTTAATTTTTATGAGAATAGCCTTTTCTTCAATCGCGCTTTGGTCTCCCCTATCGCGGATAATGCCCTGGATTTTTATAAATATCACTTAGAAGGTTATTTCATAGAAGGCGATTATAAAATCAATAAAATCGAAGTCACGCCTAAACGTTCTCATGCTCCAGCTTTTAGTGGTTATATTTATATTATTGAAGATTTGTGGAATATTCATAGTACAGATTTGATCGCAACCAAAAAAGCCGTTCAGATTGATGTATTAGACACCATTCGTTTTAAACAAGTTCATCTTCCTGTTCAAAGTCCCGATACTTGGATGATTTTTAATCAAACTATTCAATTTAAAATCTCAGTGTTTGGCTTTGGTTTTAATGGTACTTTTGTAGGTGTTTTCAAAAACTATAATTTAGGTATAGATTTTCCAAAAGGCTTTTTTAGTAATGAAGTCATGAAAATTGAGGAGGGTTCTAATCAAAAAACCACTACTTATTGGGATAGTATTCGCCCTGTGCCATTGACTAATGAAGAAACAATTGATTATATAAAAAAAGACAGTATTAATACGATTCTCACGTCTCAGGTCTATTTAGATTCTATTGACAAAGAGGATAATCAATTCAAATTAATAAATT
>CAKZLL010000064.1 GCA_937125475.1 uncultured Saprospiraceae bacterium
TTGTTAAAAGCTCTATCTTTAAAAGTTCAAATCAAACAAGCCCGCTTCTCTATCTCATACTTCAAAACTAAAGCATCTAAAAAAAATAGCCAATGCACTTTATATCGCACTATTAAATTTCTGAGCCACTAATGCGAACATAAAAAACTGACTTCCAAACAATTAAAACATGAAACCATCTAGTGATTTATATGCTCTAATTCATACTCTAAGTAGTACAGAAAAAAATTATATCAAGAAATATGCTGGTGTTTATAGCAAAAGCAAACACAATTACTCTAAACTTTTGGAGGCGATTCATAAACAAGAGGAGTACGATGAGAAAGCCTTGTTGATTAAATTTAGGAAGGAGTCTTTTGTCAAACATTTTGCCGTTGCCAAGAATCAATTAATGGAGTTGATCTTGAAATTGCTGCGTCAGTTTCATCAAAAAAACAGCATTCATGCGACCATTAATGCGGCTACTGAAAATGCTAGATTGTTGTATGAAAGAGGCTTGTTTTCTTTAGCGTTCAAACAATTGGACAAAGCCCACAAACTGGCAGAAGAACATCATATTTATTCTTATTCGGAGGAGGTTTTGGATTTAAAAAGGCATTTTATCACTCAAATGCAGGCCGCTGATTGGCGAGAGGAGGTAGAGGAATTATTACAAAAAAAAGAAAATATTTTACAGGCAGAACTAGAATATGTCTCCTATGCTCGAATTTATTATCAATTGTTGTTTTTGATGCGTCAAAATTATGTTCTCAGAAGTAAAAAGGAGACCAATAAAGTAGATGAAATACTTCCTAATGGTCAACTCGCTGAGCCGAAATATCCTAACTATTTTTATAACCAATTGTTTTATCTCAACAACAAAAATGCTTATTCTATTTTACATCAAAATACTGCCCAAGCTGTTTTAGTCATGAGAGAAATTATTGCTCTTTGGGAAAGGCATCCTAGATTGATTCAATCAGAGCCCGAACGCTATATGGCAGCACTCAATAATTATACAAATTGTGTCATTAATAATAATGAGTACGTAGATTTAGAGTATTTAAATAGCAAAACAGATCTCATTAATCAAGATAAACCTCGAATGGAAGCACTTGTTTTTGAGAGTAGTATGTTATGGAGAATTACCAGTGCAGCTTCTCAAAGAAAATATGATAACTTAATCCTATTGGTGGAAGAGATAGAGCTTACCTTGCCTCGCCTAAAAGATAACATCCAAGCCGTTCGCTACTTTATGTTTACTCGTTACACAGCTTACTTTCATTTTATGTGGGGAAATTATCAACAATCCTTAAAATACCTTGAAGCGGCTCTAGCCTTAAAACAAATTGAACTAAGACAGGATTTGCAAATGTTTTCCAATATGTTGTACTTGTTCATCCATTATCATCTTGGTAATAATGTCTTTTTGTACAATGCGATCAAAAATTATCGACGTAAAATTAAAAAGAAGGGCTTGCTGTATGACTTAGAAGATTTTCAGCTTCGATTATTGAGCAAACTCTGCAATGTTCCAGACAAAACGATGTTACATAAGCAATTGGATGCCTTTCAAAAAGAATTAACGGCTATGGTTGCAGAAAATCCAAGTGTAAATTTTATCATGCAACAACACTTGAGCCTGCATGAATGGATAGAATCTATTCGACAAAATTGTACGGTCATAGACTATTTGAAAAAAAATCCTCCTAAATTGAGTTAAGGGCTTGAAATGGGGATAGTCTATTTAAACATTTGAGGGTTTGAAGGTTTTGATTCACAATTATGAATTTTAAAACCTTCAAACTCTCCTTTTCTTTTCATTTCCAACTAGTATCAAATTCCGTAGAGTCGCTTTTCCCAATAAGTAGTCAAAAAGACATTGTTAGGATCTCGTTGTTCTCTAAGCTTTAAAAAATCGCCCATTTTGGGTAGATTTGTTTTATAATAAGTTGCCCAATCTTTAAAGTCATAATCTGGAACAAATTTCCCCCAATGCAATCTAAAAGGAATTCCAGCTTCTTTAAATAATTTCCAAAATTGATCGTAATAATCCCCTTCCCCATTTGGAATTCCATCGTTGACTGTATACCAAAATAAATCTATTCGAATCGTTCCATCTTTAAATTCATCCATACCGTTGGTATAACCTTGGTGCATCCAAAATGGACTGGTATTTCCTGCATATATTTCATTGGAAAAAGCCCCTGTTGCACTGTATTTATTAGCGATATAATGATCATTTAATAAATTCATCACTTCTTCTGTGCGATTAAGAGGCAGCCAAATTTCTGTAAACTCTGTCCCCATCAAGATGTCATCTACTACATTATCCATCGGAAGGCTGCTGTAATAATAATCTTCAAACTCTTTCAAAGGATTTTTGCTAGAAGTTAAAGGCTGAATGATATTAATAATATAAGGCAATAAAAGCTTGGGAATAAATCTAAAAATAGCCAAAAAGCAAATTGGAAGGAAGGCGATGATTCCCAAAATAAGCGTTAACAAAAAAGCAAAAACCCAGCCTAAAAACGCCCCCATTGTTGCTGCCCATTGTTTTGTCAATATTCTTCTAAAACGATTAAAATCATGTAGTATGTTGGCTATAATTTTAATAAAATTTGTAATTCCTAATATAGTGTATAAAATTGCAGCACCCAATTCTTCCAATTTAGTAATTAAACCACTACTCGAAAATTCATGATAAGGATCAGGCGTAAAAGGTGTATAGGGTGTTTCTCTACTGGCAGACCAAGTTACAATACGTTCAGAGCCTTTTTGTGGCCACCACATAATTCGAGTATAAGGCGTTTCTTTCAAGAAGGTTTCTAAACTTGGCTGTTCAGCACTTCCAGAACCAAACAAATCTATCTGACAATCAGATACTGCCGTAGGAGTCGTTTTTTCTTGCCCTTTGATAAAGTATTTAGGGCTTAGGTTAAATCTAATTTTGGTAACAATTCCCATCAGTCCTAAAGACGTTCCCATAGCATAAAACAATGGATTGCTTTTTTCAATCCACGCTACATTTCCTTCTCCATCAATAATTCTAAATGCGGCTATATTGTCCACCAAATCATACATAAGTGTTCCTCCTGCCGATCCAGTCATAATGAAACCACTAATCGTTTGATGCGTAATTCCTCCTAAATCTTCCAAAGCCCAGCCATCTCCTTCGTTCCATATTTTCCACAAAAAGCTTTCTTCTAAAGTTGATTTACCTGGATCTGCCCCCAAATTAATGCCCGATTCTGCCTCAACAATACCTTTCTCTTTATCCAACCAAGTCATTTTCTTGAACTGGTCTAGCATAATATTAATATTCGGACCATTCGGCGGCGTGTCTTCAGATACTTTATTCGGTACAGAAGGCTGCCCTTTTCCAGGGTTGGTATATATAGATTGTGCCACAGAATGTGCTGCCCCTCTACATCGAACTTGTAATTTTTCTTTATTCGCTTTTTTCACCAAAGCGATAATTTCTTCTTCTGTTTTAGGATGATAATAACCATCTATTCCCAGTTCCAAACCTTCTCCATTAGACTTGGGCAAATATTGAAGATATAAGACCAATTTTAGAACCAAAAAGATTCCTAAACAAGCTCCTCCTAATAACAAAATAGCAATAGAAAAAAGGGCGACAATTTCCCAAGTAGGGGCATTTCTATCAAAGCTATCAAAGATGAGGCTACATTCAAAAGAGAAGAATACTAAATTAACTGCCACGCCAATCACCAACAATAATAAAAAAGAATGCACTCTTATGGATGAAAAACGCCAAAGCCCATACCAAACCAATAAACGATTAAAGAGTGTCATCGAGACATCAAACAAGTGAATGGTCACGATGCATCCAACTCCTCCTTCATCACAAGTTGTCCAAGGGTGTCCAATGATCGCAGGCACATGTGCTGCCAAAATACCATAAATGACAACGGCTAAAGTTATATAAGCATAAAAATGAACCCACCATTCTACGTTAGACCATTCTATTTTCGTATTAATTTTCATTAATCATATATTGAGATCAGTTAAATTATGAAATACGGCTCTTTGAAAACAAGCCTATTTCTTTTCTAATACTCAATATACAATGGTCTATAAATAAAAAACACCGTATTTTTACCTGTCTTTAATAATGAAGTAAAAATACGGTGTTGGTGTTTTTTTGTACTAAAATCTAATGCTTAAACAAAATTCTAGTGTTTGGCAACCATTCTTTTATTTTAGCTTGCTCTTCTTCTGAAAGTTTGTTTCGTTCTAATTTCAAGAGCTTTAATTTTTTTAAATTTTGGATAGATTCTGGTAATTTTTTTAATTGATTATAACCCAAATCTAAATGTTCCAAATTTTCTAAATCCCCAATAGAAGCTGGCAGTTCTTTCAGGTCATTGTATCGCAACTCCAATCGTTTCAAGGTTTTTAAATTCCCAAAATCCTCTGGCAGACGAGTTAACTTATTGTCTCTTAAATTCCAATATTCAATGGCAGGCAATGTTGTCAACAAATCTGGTAGTGATTTGTGACCGTTCTCAATCATCTCTAGATGTTGTAAACTAGAAAGCTGAACCAACTCTTTTGCCCCACGACTGACACTAAAATAACGATTGAAGGCTAAGTTTAATTTTTTTAAGTTTTTGAGATTACCAAATCCTGTTGGTAAATTACGAAGTCCTGTATTCGCTATATTCAATTCTTCTAATTGAGTTAATTTTCCAATACTTTTAGGTAGGGCAGAAATTCTATTGGCATCTAATTTTAAGACTAGTAAGTCTTGGAAATTGGAAAAAATATCTGGCAATTCTGTAAACTCATTTCGCTCTAGATTCAAATAAGTCAACTTACTCAAGTTCCCTAATTCATCAGGAAGCGTGTCCAGTAAATTAGAGCCAATATTCAAGCTTGTCAATTGCTTCATTTCATACAATTCATAAGGCAATTCTTTGATTTTGTTGAGTTGAATACTAAAATCAGCTAATTGCTTAAAATCCTTGATGTCTGAAAACAGAGTAGTCAATTCTAAGCCATCCAAATTCAACATTTCTAGCTTGTTCAGCTTGTCTAACCATTTGTAAATGTCATTGGCTTTTTTAACGGAATTATTACCTAAAGACAAGCGGCGCATTTCTACTAAATTGCCTATTTCACTAGGAATTTTGCTCAGTCTATTATGACTAACATCCAATACTTCTAGCATTTTTAGATCGCCTACCGTTTCTGGAAGCTCCTCTAATTTTATTTTACTAATTTCTAAACCTTGTAGTTTTTCTCTTGTAAATATTTCAGCAGGAAGTTTTGCTAATTTTTCATTTTTACTCAAAATCAACCATTCTAAGGCATTTAGTTGAGCAAAATTTGCAGGCAAAGCCGTTAAAAAATTCTTAGAAACATCTAAACGACGCAAATTTTTCAATTCACAAAGTGCTTCTGGCAAGGCTTTCAATTTATTACCTCGTATCTCAAAAACTTGCAAAGACTTTAGTCCTGTAACCGCATCAGGAATTGTTTCTAATAAAGTATGATTCATGTTTAACCACTGCAATTTATCCATTCGAAGAACGGCTGTTGGAAAGGTATAAGCTCTCCGCAAAACCTTCAACCGAAAGGCTTTATCCGATTCTCGAACCGCTTGATCAATCGAGTAATAAACGGTTTCCTTTTCCAACGCTTCCAAGGGCAACAATTGAGCAAAAACATCTGCTCCAATCAATAACAATAGGCTTAAAACACTATATTTTATTGCTTGCATATTTAGTATTAATATTAACTCTTTGGTGTGAAATTTTATTTTTCAATAAGTTCTAATGAAAAAACTATTCCAAATCAATAATCAACAAGTTTCCTTCCTGTCCTGTTAAGTAGGCTTTTCCATGTTGAATGCGAATAGCATTAAAATCGGCATAGCCAGCTAGGTTTGT
>CAKZLL010000065.1 GCA_937125475.1 uncultured Saprospiraceae bacterium
ATTTTTAAATCAAAAACGCCCGAATTAGCATTACCATATTCAGCAGGAAACGCGCCAGTGAAAAAATCGGAATTAGCCAGTAAGTTATTATTCAAAATACTAACAGGTCCGCCAGATGAACCAAAACCACCAAAATGATTAGGATTAGGAATATCCACGCCTTCCATTCGCCAGAGTAAACCCAAAGGTGAATTTCCTCTAATAATAATATCATTACGTGCATCATTAGATCCTGAAACACCTGCAAAATTACCAGCCATTCGCGAAACATCGCCTCTAGCACCAGCATAACGTTGAGACTCCTCAATTCTAAATTGTCGGGCACTCACCGTTGCCATTTCATTGAGTGGTTTTTCTTTATTTTGTTGACTAGCTACAACAACAACTTCTTCACTTTTGAATGCTTTTTCGACCAATTGAACAGTCAAAATAGTTTCTTTTCCCGAAATAACTTCAACACTAGGGAGGTTTTGATCCTCATATCCAATATAAGTGACCATTAAATTATGTCGTCCGATCGGAATACTTTCAAGGCTAAACCGCCCTTTTTCATCGGTTGTAACACCTGTTTCCAAATTTTGGACAAAGACCGACGCTCCAATTAGAGGTATTTGAGTTTCTTGATCTACTACGATTCCCCTGATATTTTGTGTAATTTGTGACATTACTAGCGTCGGTAGCATAGTCATGAGAACTAAAACGAGTTGTAAGTTTTTCATTTATTTATTTTTATTTCATCAAAAATCGTTGATAACGTACTGTAAAGCAAGATAATAAAGATGAAACGTCGATTTTTGCTACTGAATCGTAGTATGCCATATAACTATATATATAGCCATAGTTTAATTGAATTTTTGAAAAAAAAAGCATAAAAAACGACATATTTCTTCAAAATTCTCGTTTTGGGATGATTTTTCCATAAATGGGACTTAATTTTACTTGGCATTGCTTCTCATTTAATTGTTTTATGGAATGCTATTATATTTGTAATTCATTGATAATCAAAAAAATATAATATAAAATATACGAATGTTGAAATTGAATTTGTGACTGGTTATTTTAAATGGAATTATTTTTGGTAATTCATTTAATACCACTAACATTACACAAAACAAAAACTATGAATATTCATTTATTGAAATTCATTTTTAAGTGGCAAATTACTGACAAAAACTCTTAATTCAATTTTTTTGAAAAAACAGACAGAACAAAACAATTAAATTAAACAGAATAGTTTTTAATGTAGAAAATACAAAAGAAACTGTTCTTTCAGATGTGAAGATTAATCAATCAAAAATATAAGTTTTTCATAGCGTTTAGTAGTCTTTGGCGGAGTAAAATCTTCGCCAATTTTTTTCTAGAAAAAGAAAAATCGGTTAACATTAAATCTTAATGTTAACCGATTTTTTACGTATATGATACTATGATAAAATTATGCTTTTTCCTCTGCATAATGTTTCTCAGTGAAAAATACAGATAAAATAATATAAAAAATCATTCCAATAGGCAATGCTGCCCATTCAATTACAAAGCACATAGTTGTACAAACAATTGTAAAAATATATCTTATTTTATTATCTCGCCAACTAAAGTTTTTGAACTTCATATTAAAAGTTGGAATATTAGAAAGCATGAGATAAGAAAAAACGGCTATTACAGCAAACAAAAAGACTGGCTGTAAAATATATTCTCGTAAACCTAAAGAATTGTAATGAGCGGTCAATAATAAACCAATAATAAAAGCAGTCGTTGACGGCGTGGCTAAACCATGAAAATAGGCTCTAGATTCTTCTGTTTCAAATTGTGATAAGCGCAAACAGCAAAATAAGGTCACAATGAAACCTCCATACGCCATCCATTCTGGCACATCAGACCATAACAGCATTAAATACATGCCCATTCCTGGCACTACACCAAAAGAAACCATATCTGCATGAGAATCCAAGCTTTCGCCCATAGGCGTTTCTACCTTTAAGGCTCTAGCCGCAAATCCATCTAATAAATCGGCTACTTCGCCAATCACAACTGCTAAAAACATCGCAAATAAATGCCCGTTTAGCATAAAAACAATAGCAAGACAACCACAAAATAGGTTTGTCAGTGTCAATAAATTAGGTATTTGTTGTTTCATATTTTATATATCAGGTTGCAAAGATAGGTAGTACAGACAACGTTTTGGGTATCAATTGATAAAATTTCTCACAATTTTTTAAATTAAACGTTACATAATTACTATCATCTAATCACCGTTAAAATTACGTAAAAGAAAAATGAAATTGTATAATACAAACTATGTTTGTATTTTTAAAAACAAGAGAGAACATGTGATGGACTTTTTTTAAAAAATAAAAATGTCATATCATACATGAGTCAAACATACTAAAGCTAAAACAATGAAGACACAGTTACGTATTTATTTATTCATAGCCACTATTTTAGGAAGCTGTACCTTAGCTTCTGCGCAAGTTGCTAACAATGATTGTGCAACAGCTATTCCAATCACTACTCTTGATGGACAATGCTCTGGATCAGGAGCTTATACTAATGTTGGTGCTACCGCCTCAGGGCAAGGGCCACAAGGATGCTTTACAAATGTCAATCATGATGTTTGGTTTTCTTTTGTTGCACAAGCTACCGATGTGACAATTACAATTAATGGAAATAATACCTCTGCTGGAGGAACACTTAATAATCCTCAAGTTGGATTATTATCGGGTACTTGTGGTGGTACGCTTACTATGTTTCATTGTGCAACCGATGTGGGAGCTAATACAAATGGAGTTGAAATTTATGGTGGTGCTTTGACACTTGGTCAGACTTATTTCGTTAGAATTGATGGTTCTAATACTGGAACTTTTGAGTTATGTATTAACAATTATTTCGCGCCGCCAGATCCTCAATCTGATTGTGATAATTCGGTTGTTTTATGTGATAAAAGCTCTTTTACGGTTCAATCCGTTTCGGGTGCTGGGAGTAATGGGCAAGAAATGAGTGGTTCACCATGTGGATTAACTGAAACAAATTCTTCTTGGTACACTTGGACTTGTGATCAATCAGGAACACTTGAGTTTGCACTTACGCCAACGAACCAAGCAGATGATTTAGATTTTATTGTTTTTAAATTTTCGGGCAATGATTGTACTCAAAAAAGTGTAGTACGCTGTATGGCTGCTGGTGATTTTGCTTTTCCTAGCCCTTGTATGGGGCCAACAGGATTGGGAAATGGCGCAACAGATGCAAGCGAAAACCCAGGTTGTTCGCAAGGGCAAGATAGTTGGCTCGCACCACTTAATATGGTTGCTGGAGAGCGCTATGCTTTGGTAGTTAATAATTATACTTCTTCTGGAAATGGTTTTCAAATTAGCTTTGGCGGTTCAGCTACATTTGTCGGTCCAGATGCTGATTTTTTAACAAATGATGCTGATAATACGATTTGTGTAGGCGAAAGTATTGTACTTACTGATGCATCTACTTTTCCGAATGGTTCTACTGGTTGGGCGTGGAATTTTGGAGTAGACGCAACGCCACAAGTTGCTGGCGGAACTGGACCACACACATTGAGTTATACTTCTCCTGGTGCAAAATCGGTGGCACTGACTGTTGAAAGTACTTTAGGTTGTGTAGTATCAACGGTGAAAACCATTCAAGTTGATCCATGTTGTGAAACGGCTAATCCGATTAGTGCGAGTTATACAGCTACTCCTGCTATTTGTCCTGGAGCACCAGAAGGATCATTTTTTATTAATGCCTCAACAGGACACCCGCCCTTTGATTATCAATGGAATTATTCAGGAATTACTGGAGCAAATGGAGCTAATCTATACGCATCAACTTATACAGTAACCATGACGGATGAGATTGGTTGTGATACGATTTTAGATATTCAAATTACTGAACCAACACCTTTTAATGTTGATATAAGTGTAGGACGACCAACTTGTGGAGGAGGAACGAATGGTTCAATTGCATTAACTACAAATGGTGCTACGCCTAATTATCAATATGATTGGGGCGCTGGTTTAACGAATAACAATGTTCAAAATGGCTTAGGTGATGGTATTTACAATGTAACGATACAAGATGCGGCAGGCTGTGATACGGTGCTTTCGATTCCAGTAGAAGAATTGACTTTGGAATTGGATACGCTTGCAGATTTTGTTATTCCGCCAAGTTGTTTTGGTTCAACGGATGGCTCAATTATTATTTCAATGGCAAATGGACAAGCACCTTATATGTTTGATTGGAATGATGGAAATGGTTTTGTAACGAGTAATACCTTGAATAACCTAGGGCAAGGCACTTATACTTTAAATGTAGTTGATGCGAATCAATGTCAAGGAGGACCATTTCAAATTATGGTTGAAGAACCCGAAACGCTCATTGTTACTATTATTGGTACAGATGTAACTTGCTATAATGAAACCGATGGGCAAGCCGCTCCAAATATAACAGGTGGAAACGGGAGTTATACTTACAATTGGAGTAATGGAATAACGGATAGTATTACGATGAATTTGGTTTCGGGAAATTATCAATTGACTGTTACTGACCTGAAAGGTTGTACCGATACTGCGAGTATTTTTATTAATCAGCCACTAGCCGTTAGCATTCCTTCGATTGATGTGACTGATGCTTTTTGTTATGGAGATAGTAATGGCGTTTTGACGGTTAATGTTGCAGGGGGAACACCGCCTTTTGATTATAGTATAGATGGAATGAATTATCAAAGCTCTAATGCTTTAGGTAATTTATCAGCAGGACTTTATACGGTTTATGTTAGAGATGTATTTGGTTGTTCTTTTACGAAAAGTGCCTCAGTAGGTCAGCCAGGGATATTTTATATAGATGCTGGCGAAGATCAAACGATTGAGTTAGGTTATGAAGCGGAAATTGATGCATTTGTGAATACATTGGAGTTGACTAATTATAATTGGACACCTTCGGAAAGCCTGAATTGTTCTATTTGTGAAGACCCAACGGCAAAACCTGTTGAAACAACAACGTATCATGTAGCAGCAGAAAATGCCAAAGGCTGTCCAGCGAGCGACTCTGTGACTGTTTTCGTCGAAATAAAACGCCCGTATTTTGTTCCTAATGCATTTACGCCTAACTTCGATGGAGAGAACGATTATTTTTATGTATATGGCGGACCAGCTATTCAGCGCGTGAAAACGTTGCGTGTTTTTGATCGTTGGGGTGGACATGTATTTAAAGCCGAAAATATTCCAGCCAATCAAAAAGAATTAGGTTGGGACGGAACATATAGAGGTGCAGCCGTCGAACCAGGCGTTTTTACTTTTTATATCGAAATCGAATTTATAGATGGTTATGTCGAAGTAATCAAGGGAGATATAACTTTACTTAAATAATGGAGAATTGAAAGTTGATAGTTGAGAATTAACTCTGGCTAAATATTTGAAATAAGAATTATTATTCTTTAATCCTTTTTATTTGAAATAAAACCACACAAAGGAAAGTTAGTAAACTTAGAGCCTATTAAAATGTTTGAACTGTCAACTATCAACTAATTATCCATTATCAATTAAATAAAATATGAGGAAAACATTATTAATGACGTTAGTGGCTATTTTTTTAGCCATTCCAGGATTTAGTTCTTGGATATTAATCCCTATGGATGATCGCCAAACCAATCATTTGAAGGCTTACGGGCTGACTTATACGGTTTTGGAGAAAAAAATTGCAGCATACTGGTTGTTGAATTATCGAGGGGGAAGTTTTGCTATTCCATATAGTAAGGTTTTTGAAAAGGAATGCACGACTCGAAATATCAAATATGAAGTATTAGCTGACGCAAAATACAATGCAATTTTGGAAAGCATTGCAGATCCTGCGACAAATAAAGACGCAATCAAATTGGATAAAGCACCTAAAATTGCGGTTTATACACCAAAA
>CAKZLL010000066.1 GCA_937125475.1 uncultured Saprospiraceae bacterium
ATTTAAAGGAAATCAATAAACAATGAAAAAACCAAATTTTAAAAATATACCATTCAAGCGATCAACGAGCGAAACGCCAGTGGCAAAAGTCATTAGCAATACGCCCGAAGGCATTGATATTCATAATTTCTACGACAAAGAAAGCATTAAAGAAGTAGAACATTTGGATTTTGTAGCTGGTATTGCTCCGAATTTGCGTGGTCCATATAGTTCAATGTATGCTGGTCGTCCGTGGACAATCCGTCAATACGCAGGTTTTTCGACAGCCGAAGCGAGTAATGCGTTTTATCGTAGAAACTTAGCTCAAGGGCAAAAAGGGCTTTCTGTTGCATTCGATTTAGCGACGCATCGAGGTTATGATAGCGATCATCCTCGTGTGATGGGCGATGTCGGAATGGCAGGAGTTGCGATTGATACGGTTGAAGATATGAAGATATTATTTGACCAAATTCCTTTGGATAAAATGTCGGTTTCTATGACGATGAATGGCGCGGTCATTCCGATTATGGCATTTTATATTGTAGCGGCAGAAGAGCAAGGCGTTGATCAATCAAAACTAAGTGGAACAATACAAAATGATATTCTAAAAGAGTTCATGGTTCGGAATACTTACATTTATCCACCTTCACATTCGATGCGGATTATAGGTGATATTTTTAAATATACGTCTCAATATATCCCGCGTTTTAACTCGATTAGTATCAGTGGTTATCATATGCATGAAGCAGGCGCATCAGCCGATATTGAATTGGCTTATACGCTCGCTGATGGTTTGGAATATCTCATAACTGGGATAAAAGCAGGGTTAGATATTGATGATTTTGCACCGCGTTTATCTTTCTTTTGGGGTATTGGTATGAATCATTTTATGGAAATTGCTAAAATGCGTGCGGCTCGCATGCTTTGGGCAAAAATCGTGAAACGGTTCAATCCTAAAAATCCAAAATCAATGTCTTTGCGAACGCATTGCCAAACCTCAGGTTGGAGTTTGACCGCACAAGATCCATTTAATAATATCGCTCGAACGGCTATCGAAGCAATGGCAGCGACACTCGGCGGAACACAATCTTTACATACCAATTCTCTTGATGAAGCAATTGCTTTACCAACAGATTTTTCAGCAAAAATAGCTAGAGATACCCAGAAATTTTTACAACAAGAAACGGGTATTACGAAAGTAGTTGATCCGTGGGGCGGTTCGTATTACGTGGAATATTTGACCCACGAAATAGCGACTAAAGCTTGGGCATTGATCGAAGAAGTAGAAGAGTTGGGTGGAATGGCAAAAGCTATCGAAAACGGTTTACCTAAACTCAGAATCGAAGAAGCAGCAGCAAGAAAACAAGCCCGAATTGATAGTGGTATTGATAAAATTATTGGTGTTAATCTTTTTATAAACCAAGATGAAGAACAAACGCTTGATGTTTTAGAAGTGGATAATACTGCAGTTAGAAATTCTCAAATAGCTAGTATTCAGAAGGTTAAAGTTGAAAGAGATGAAAAGGCTGTTCAAGCAGCTTTGCAAGATTTGGAGAAAAGCGCGAAGTATGGAATTGGTAATTTATTAGATTTAGCGATAAAAGCGGCAAGAGTTAGAGCTACTTTAGGTGAAATTTCTTTGGCAATGGAAAAAACATTTGGTCGTTATCAAGCAACAACTAGAACGGTGAAAGGAGCTTATGCAGGTGAAATTAATCAAAATGAAGATTTCAAAAAAGCTAGATTCTTATCCGATAAATTTAATGAATTAGAAGGTCGTCGTCCAAGAATTATGGTCGCAAAACTCGGTCAAGATGGACATGATAGAGGCGCGAAAGTGATTGCAACGAGTTTTGCAGATATTGGTTTTGATGTAGATGTCGGACCATTATTCCAAACACCAGAAGAAGCCGCTCGTCAAGCTGCCGAAAATGATGTGCACATTTTGGGAATTTCATCACTTGCAGCAGGGCATAAAACTTTAGTTCCACAAGCCATCAAAGCATTAGAAGCCATTGGCAGAGAAGATATTATGGTCATCACAGGAGGCGTTATTCCTCCGCAAGATTATCAATTTTTGTTTGATGCTGGTGTGGTTGGTGTTTTTGGACCAGGAACGGTAATTTCAAAAGCAGCGAGTGAGATTTTGGCGATTATGATTGAAGGAATTGAGGAATAATCAAATTATGAAGAAAACGGATAACTCATATTTATTGCTTACTACAGCTATATTTGCTCTTTTATTACTTCCGACTTTATGTCAAAAAGGAATGTTTTTGGATGGAGTTATTTACAGCTCAATAGCTCGTAATCTTTCAGAAGGGTTTGGAAGTTTTTGGAGTTCTTTTTTTTAATAGTCATCCACCACTTAGTTTTAATATAGAAGCTTTACTTTTTAAAGCTTTTGGAGATCAATTCTGGATTGGGCGATTTTTTCTTTTTTATTGGCAATAATTGCAGCAATAGGAATTGGTTTGACTTGGAGGCAAGTATTACCTAAATTTAAAAATACTATTGGTTAGCTGCACTATTTTGGAGTAATATACTAGAAGATTTGGTTGCTGTTTTTTGCTTTTTTAGTTTTTATTTTATTCAAAAAAAAAATTTTTTTTTAATACCATTTTTGCTTTATTTTGTGTTTTTTAGCGG
>CAKZLL010000067.1 GCA_937125475.1 uncultured Saprospiraceae bacterium
CTATCATGCGAAAAGACATGGCTGAATATGATGCGGACTCTTCAAAATATACACAATCTTTAGGCTGTTGGCATGGTTTCGTGGCACAACAAAAAATGATTGCGGTCAAAAAACATCATGGTACTACTGCCAAAAGTTATTTATACCTTTCTGGTTGGATGGTCGCTGCGTTGCGCTCTGAATTTGGTCCTTTGCCAGATCAATCTATGCACGAAAAAACGGCTGTTCCTAAATTAATCGAAGAGATTTATACCTTTTTGCGCCAAGCAGATGCCGTTGAATTGAATGATTTATTCCGTCGTTTAGATGCTGGCGAGGATGTTCAAGCCGAAATAGACAATTTTGAAACACATGTTGTTCCTATCATTGCAGATATTGATGCTGGTTTTGGAAATGAAGAAGCGACTTATTTATTAGCCAAAAAAATGATTGAGGCTGGAGCTTGCGCCCTTCAAATTGAAAATCAAGTTTCTGACGCTAAACAATGCGGTCATCAAGATGGAAAAGTAACTGTTCCACATGAGGATTTCATTGCTAAATTGAATGCATTACGCTATGCCTTTTTAGAATTGGGTGTAGAAGATGGTGTGATCGTAGCACGAACAGATTCAGAAGGTGCTGGCTTGACGCAAAAATTGCCTGTTTCTAAAGAGAAAGGCGATTTAGCTTCTAAATATTTAGATTTTGTTGAAGCAGAAGAAGTATTTATTGAAGAAGCCAACGAGAATGATGTATTATTAAAAAGAAACGGTAAATTAGTTCGCCCTGTACGTATGCCAAACGGTTTATACAAATTCAGAGAAGGAACGAATATAGACCGAGTTGTTTTGGATTGTGTGACTAGTTTACAAAATGGAGCTGATCTACTTTGGATCGAAACACCAACGCCACATGTTGGTCAGATTGCCCACATGGTCAATCGCGTGAAAGCTCAAGTACCAAATGCAAAGTTAGTTTACAATAATTCTCCATCTTTCAACTGGACAATCAACTTCCGTCAACAGGCCTATGATTCAATGTTAGAAGCAGGAGAAAATGTTTCAATGTATAATCGTTCTGCATTAATGAATGCAAGATATGATGGTACAGCATTAGCAGATCGCGCAGATGAAATGAGCCGTACTTTCCAAGTAGATGCGGCTCGTGATGCAGGTGTTTTTCATCATTTAATCACTTTGCCTACTTATCACACAACAGCTTTACACATGAATGATCTTGCAGCAGATTATTTTGGTGAAATGGGCATGTTGGCTTATGTTCGTGGCGTTCAACGCCAAGAAATACGTAAGGGCGTATCTTGTGTGAAGCATCAAAGAATGTCTGGTTCTGATTTAGGTGATGATCACAAAACGTTCTTTGCTGGTGATAAAGCATTGAAAGCGGGTGGTGCAAAAAATACGAGCAATCAATTTGAGCCTGTTTTAGAAATGGCTTAATTATTTTGTGGCTTAATTATTACTAAAAAGACATTTTTGATATAAAAGAAGACTTAAAATCTAAGGATCAGATCTCTTTTGAAGAGATCTGATCCTTACTTAATTAATAGCTTGACTTTCAGCGAATAATAATTTTTAAAATAAGAAATTCATCACAAATCTAAGTTGTCCACTTCTGGATAAAAATCTGTAATCCAATCGACTTTATCACTTGTTTTTTTGTAATTTCCATCAAACATACAATTCAATCCATGATAATAAGCGCAATCCGATTCGCTTATTATAATTTCTTTTTCATTAATTTTGAAATTAACATAACAGCTTTCTTCTCCATAAAAATTCGCTTCTTTTTTACCATGAAAATAAGCCATTCCAGCCTCAATTACCCCCGAACAAAATTCACTTCCCATCGTCATTTGAAATTCAAATTGACCATTTTTCGCTGCTCGAATAGTTAAAGTTTGGCTATAATTCTCAGCATCCGATTGATAAGTACCTGCTAATTTTTTAGGCAATTCTAGCTGCTTTTCCTTTTTTAAATTTAAAGTAACATCAAGGCGATCTGCTCCTGCATCTGTCTTAAACCATTTGCCTACAAACGCCCAATTCTCATCTATACGACCTTTAAAATATTCAACAGCTTCTGTTGTAATATCATAAACCTCTAGCGCCATTCGACCATCGCTTGCCAATCTACCCTTAAAAGGCAATAGTTTCTTATATTTTTTATAAAAATAACTACCACGTACCGTCCCATCCTTTTCGATTACCATTTGCATTTCAATGGGAAGATTCGCTATTGTTCCAGTTAAAATTTTAAGTTCTCCTGCTTTCAGTTCGCTCAAAGAAAGTGGTTTTGACAAACTCGGTGCTACATTCACCGCTTTTGACGACTCCCCCTCATTTCCACCACAAGAGATCAAGGCAATACACAAAAAGCTAAATAAGATGGTTCGCATAACAGTAGACTTTAAGGAATGGTAAAAAAATAACTTATAAAAGTTTGATTACCTAAATTTCAAAAACAAATGGGAATATATGAAATTAAAATGCTTTAATCTCCTATATTCCCATCCAACTTTAACTAAAACAAGGCTTTTCGCTATGCTGATCAAGCTATTAATTATAAAGTAAATGCTCGTTCAATAATTGCTTTTTGCTCTATTTTAAAGATTTTATTATATCCTGTAGCTGGAGAAGCACTTGCTCTTCTACCAATTTCATAAATATTATCGTTGCGTCTATTACTCAAAATAAATTGCCACGCGCCCATATTTAATGGTTCTTCTTGTACCCAAGTGATTTGAACACGTTTTGGATATTTTGCTAAAATCGCTTCATATTGCTTAGTAGGGAATGGATAAAGCTGTTCCAATCTCGCTATTGCCACATCGTAACGATTTTCAGCGCGTTGTTTTTCTAATAAATCGTAATAGATTTTTCCAGTACACCAAATCAACCTTTTGACTTGTTTAGCTGCTTTTTTAGTCGCACTTGTAATCGGATCATCATATACTT
>CAKZLL010000068.1 GCA_937125475.1 uncultured Saprospiraceae bacterium
AGCCTTATTCGATTTCCGCAGGTTTAGATTATCCTGGAATTGGTCCTTTGCATGCGCATTTGATCGAAACAAAACGAGCAGAAGCTGTCAGTATTACAGATAAAGAAGCATTAGAAGCTGCACTTTTCTTAACTCGTATTGAAGGAATTATTCCTGCTTTGGAAACAGCTCATGCTTTTGCAGCATTGGATAAAGTGAGATTCAAACGAGATGAGGTGGTGGTTGTTAATTTGTCTGGGCGAGGAGATAAGGACTTAGAAACCTATATGAAGTATTTTAAATTATGATTGTTTCGCTGCACTGATTGTGAGATTGTATTGAAACAAAATACAATCTCACAATCACACAATCAGAACAATCACAACAATGAATAGAATAGAACAATGAATAGAATAGAACAACTTTTTGATAAGAAGAAAGAGAATATTTTAAATATATATTTTACGGCAGGTTTTCCAAATTTGGAAGATACCGCGTCAATTATTATAAATTTGGATAGGGCAGGAGCGGATATTATTGAAATTGGAATGCCTTATTCTGACCCGATGGCGGACGGTGTGACGATTCAAAATAGTAGTCAAATTGCTTTAGCAAATGGCATGACTTTAGAGTTGTTATTTGAGCAAGTAGAAGCTGCACGAGCGCATTCAGAAATCCCATTGGTTTTGATGGGATATTTTAATCAAGTGATGCAATATGGGGAGCAAGCATTTTTTGAAAAATGTAAAGCAGTTGGGATTGATGGTTTAATTTTGCCAGATTTGCCCGTTTATGAATACCAGACTCTATACAAAAAATCGGTAGAAGAGTTGGATTTAGGCATTAGCTTTTTGATGACACCACAAACGAGTGAGGAACGAATTCTAGCAATCGATCAAGAAACTAGAGGTTTTATATATATGGTTTCTAGTGCTGCAATCACTGGCGCGAAAACGGGAATTTCAGCTAATCAAATGGCTTATTTTAATCGAATTAATGAGATGAAATTAAAAAATCCACGTTTGATTGGTTTTGGTATTTCAAATCATGAGACTTTTTCAACGGCTTGTCAATATGCTAATGGAGCAATTATTGGAAGTGCTTTTATTAAAGCATTAGGAAAGTCAAATGGTGATTTGAAAGAAACAATTGAAAGTTTTGTGAATGGAATTTTGTCGGAAGAATAGGAAATTTGATTTTGGAAATTGTAAAAAATGAGGCAGTAATTCTAAATTACTGCCTTGTTTTTTATTCAATAATATTGACTTCTCGACTTAAAGTTATTCCAAATTTCTGTTGTACAGATTCTAAAATATCAGAAGATAATTGATAGATTTCTGCTCCTGTCGCATTGCCATGATTAACTAAGACTAGCGCTTGGTTTTTATACGTTCCAGTATTGCCGATGCGTTTGCCTTTCCAGCCGCATTGTTCGATGAGCCAACCCGCAGGCACTTTGATCATGTCATTAGGCAATTCATAAAAAACAATATTAGAAAATTTCTTTTGTAAGGCTTTAAATTGAGCCAAAGGAATTTCTGGATTTTTAAAAAAGCTCCCTGAATTGCCTATTTGAGCGGGATCAGGCAATTTAGAAGATCGAATAGCAATCACAATATCACTCACCATTTTAGGTGTCCATTGATTTTCTGAGACGTTTGTTGCTTCTAATTCACGTCGAATTGCACCGTATTTAATATGAAGTTGAGGCATTTTAGAAAGCTTGAAAACAACGGATGTAATACAAAATTGTCCTTTAATTTCATTTTTGAAAATGCTATTTCTATAACCAAATTGGCAAGCTTGATGCGAAAAAGTAGCTGATTGACCTGTTTGTAAATTAATTGCTTCTAATTCGTGAAAAACGTCTTTTAACTCAACGCCATAAGCACCAATATTTTGAATAGGAGACGCGCCAACTGTTCCTGGAATAAGCGATAAATTCTCAATACCGAAATAATTATTAGCTAAAGTCCAAAGTACAAATTCATGCCAATTTTCACCGCCTCCGACTTTGACCCAAACATGATTTTCATTCTCTTGAACAACATTTTTTCCAAGAATATCCATTTTAAGAACGATTCCTTGAAAATTATTTTTTAATAAAATATTACTGCCTCCACCAAGAATAAAAACAGGCTTGTCAATTAAAATTTTATTGCTAATGAGTTGTTGTAATTTGGATACTTGTTTGATTGATATCAATTGATTAGCTACTGCCGAAATCCCAAAAGTATTGAATGGTTGTAGTGATATATTATATTGTATGTCGTTATTTAGCATATTGTAATTTCCTTTTTTGAAATTTAATTTTACTCATTTATGTTTTTCTTTTTATAATAATGAAGAAAATATAAATTGATTAAAAGATTTGTTTTTTGAGAAATACAGATTTATTTAAATTCAATTCAGGTAAGAATTGTCAAAAAAATAAAAAGACATGATGATCAAGCTGCTTCTTAAAAGTGTAATTTACTGAAAATGAACAATTAATTAGAAAGTGCTTCACCTCTTAGCTTTGGCAAAAATCATCAAAGAACGTTAATAAAATATAGCCTGTATAGATAAATTATTCTTTTTGTCTTAAAAGACCTTGCTCAAAAATAGCTTTAGCCGCTCGATCAGAAGCACCACCACCACCAAGTTGTTGGCGCAATTTTTTATATTCACTAGCGATTTCTTGGCGTTTGGATGTTTCCAAAATAGCTTTTAATTCACGAGATAAATTATTGGTAGTAAAGTCATTTTGTATCAATTCCTTGACTACCTCTTTTTTCATAATTAGGTTGACCAATGAAATATAAGTGATATTTACAATTCGAATTGCAATTTGATACGAAACCCAACTTCCTTTATAACAAACAACTTGCGGTACTTGAAAAAGCCCTGTTTCTAAAGTTGCAGTTCCAGAAGCTACAACCGCAGCATGAGCGTTTTTGAGAACTTGATACGTTTGATTATAAACGATCTTTAAATCAATAAGCGGTTGATTTTTTTGAGATTGTGTTTTATTAAAATCAGCAATATACTTTTGATAAACCTCTTTAGGAATAGAAGGCGCAGCAGCTAAAACAAATTGATAATTAGGAAACAAAGGAATAATCGGAAGCATTGTACTAAATATATTACGGATTTCTTGCCCTCTACTTCCTGGCAGGAGCGCAATAATTTGTCGTTCTACTTCGATTTGATTTTCTTGAAAAAAGGACGTGCTATCAGGATAAGTATCAATCGCATCCAAAAGAGGATGACCCACAAAATCGACTTCATAATCATATTTGGCATAAAATTCTTGCTCAAAAGGCAAAATCACTAACATTTTATCAATGATTTTTTTCATCTTATGAACACGGGCTGAATTCCAGGCCCAGACTTGAGGCGAAATATAATAAACAACTCTAAGTCCTTGTTTTTTTGCCCATTTAGCAATTCTAAGATTAAAGCCAGGGTAGTCAATGAGAACCAAAACATCAGGCTGATAAGCTTTAATATCTTTTTTACAATTTTTGATATTGCCTAAAATAGTTCTAAGATTAGCAACAACTTCTGTAAATCCTACAAAGTCGAGATTTCGATAATGTTTAACTAAATTGCCATCGCTTTCTTTCTCCATTAAATCACCGCCCCAAACCCTAAATTGAGTTGAGTGATCTAATTTTTTGATAGATTTCATTAGGTTAGATCCGTGCAAATCACCAGATGCTTCACCAGCTATAATATAGTATTTCATTGAGTTTTTGTCAAGAGCATGATTCATTTATTCAACCAAAATACTTTGATTGAATAACTAAATGTAATAGCTTTCTTTTCTTTGAATTTTTCTTTGAATTTTTA
Source organism: uncultured Saprospiraceae bacterium (assembly GCA_937125475.1). Lineage (GTDB taxonomy): Bacteria > Bacteroidota > Bacteroidia > Chitinophagales > Saprospiraceae > CAKZLL01. The sequence continues at coordinate 3,814 of CAKZLL010000068.1, forward strand.
ACCAAATAATTGGTCACTGTAAAGATACACCCAAATCATGATATAAAATATAGTTGGGAGAAAAACACCTCTCATACTAGCGTCCATTCGTCTTTTTTGGAAGATAGTGAAAGGTATTAGGTTCATACATAAAGCTAGTAAATACATTGTCTTTTCTCTAAAAGTAATCGTAGAAAATTGCTCTACTAGCATCATTAAAACCGCTAAACCGACAAATGGCACAAATACTCCAGCTAAAAAACCTAATAAAACAGAATCGCGCTGGAAAAATCCCTGTGGTTTTGTTCGTTGTTCTTGATACATAATTTTATTATTTTAAGTAGCTTCTTTATTTAAATAAATTAGAACGCAGATGATACAAGTTCTTTTAGTAAAGATTATGCTTCTCTGCGATCCAATATTTTTATTCAGCCGCTAAAAAGTTATAACTCTTCTAGATTTTTTAAAGGCTGAATTGCTTGATATGCCGTTAAATCATGTTGACAAGGAACGACAGAAACATAACCTTCCGACAAAGCCAAAACATCAGAATCATGCCCTTGATCATGATTAACAAAAACACCAGTTAGCCAATAATACGGCTTGCCTATTGGATCAAGATTTTCTTTGAAAGTTTCTACCCATTGCGCTTCAGCCTGACGACAAATCTTGATGCCTTTAATTTCATTTTCTGGTAATTTGGGAATATTAACATTGAGTAACTGTGTTTTAGTTAGCCCATTTTCTAAGACATAACGGATAATTGTCCGAACGAAACGCTTTGAAGGTTCAAAATTAGCATCATGATCAAAATCTAATAATGAAAAACCAATCGAATCACTACCTTGAAGCGAACCTTCCATTGCAGCAGCCATCGTTCCAGAATACATTATATTAATAGATGCATTAGATCCATGATTAATTCCCGAAAGACACAAATCTGGTGCTTTACCTTCTAGAACAATTTGTTTGGCAATTTTGACACAATCGACAGGCGTTCCCGAACATTCATAAGATTGAACATTTTCAAAAACATTAACCTTTTTCAATCGCAACGGCTCGCGTATAGTGATTGCATGCCCTTGTGCAGATTGTGGTTTATCTGGAGCAACGACAAAAACTTCCCCAAATTCTTTTGCAACTTCTACCAATGCTCGAATTCCAGGAGCAAGAATACCGTCATCATTTGTGACTAAAATACGTGGACGTTGTTTTGACATAATTTGATGTATAATAGATTTTCTTCTAAATAATTTTGTATGAAGCTAAATTATCTTTTAAAACTACTCTTCGTTGACAAAATACTCATTTAGCACAGCTAAACTCCGCTTTTACCGCCTTGATTAGCTTTAAAATCTAAATTTCCATTCATTACAAAACC
>CAKZLL010000069.1 GCA_937125475.1 uncultured Saprospiraceae bacterium
TAAGCACTATTATTGACAACTTGATCTCCTCCAAGCAAACCAAACATAGAACCATCCGTAAAGTAGTAAGCTCCAGCTAAAATCGCTAAAACAGGAACGGCTAGTTTAGGGTTTTTAAATAAAAACATCAAAACAATTGGCGCGAACTTCATTAAACTTCCTAATCCGCCACCGCCACCGCCGCCTTCTTTGCGTCGATTATTATTATTGTCATTTCCTCCTTTCTGAGGATCTTTTTCCATGTGAATTGCCATAAATCCAATTAATTTTAGTGATTAAGAATAGTTCTATTCAAAATTAAGATAAAACTACTCAGTTTCTCAAAAGTATTTATAATATTTTTAAATATGTGTATTTTCTTTAAAAGTAAAAAAACGTCCTTTTTGAGTACTTTCAACTTAAAAGACGATTTTCGTACAAAAAGTAACTTGATCCATAACTTTCGACTTCTAATGTTTGATTATTATAAAATCAAATAATATCATCGTTTAGTTAAGTTTTTTTGATAAAGCTATCAAAAGCGAGGTGTCAGGCATCAGCACAATAAACAATTGACAATCAGCACACTACTGACATTTGACACCTCACCCCTGACACCTCGCCCTCAACAAATTCTTATAAAAAAGCGACTTCTTACATTTCCAAAGTAATTCTCAAAGAACCGATTTTTTTATTAAAACTTAGTCCATTTTTCCTCGCTTTCGCTAGATGCCACTACTTTTTCAATAAATTCCATACCACGTAAACCATCTTCCACTGTTGGAAAATCTTGGTATAAAGGATCTGGTGCTTCGCCTTTCAATCGAGCTTGCACGCAATAAGCAAAATTTCTATAAATATTAGCGAAAGCCTCTAAATATCCTTCGGGATGACCTGCTGGGATTCTAGCATGTGCTAATGATTCTGGATATAATTCTCCTACACCTGTACGCAATATTTGTTGTGGTTTGTCGAGCCATTTGACATAAAGTGAATTCGGTTCCATTTGAAACCAATGTAAACCACCTTTTGTACCATACACTCTAATATTCAAATTATTCTCCTCTCCTGCCGAAATCTGACTAGCATGTAAAATGCCTTTCGCACCATTCTCAAAACGCAATAAAACATTGCCATCATCATCCAATAAACGCCCATCAACGAAAGCAGTCAAGTCCGCACAAATTTCCTTAATATTTAAACCTGTGATATATTCTGCAAGATTTTCGGCATGTGTTCCAATATCTCCCATCGCACCTGCTTTGCCCGAACGCTTCGGATCTGTTCGCCAAGCAGCTTGTTTTTGGTCGCTATCTTCAAGTTTCGTTGATAACCAACCTTGCGGATATTCGACGACAACTTTTCTGATTGTACCCAAATCTCCATTTTTGACCATAACCCGAGCCTGTTTGACCATCGGATATCCTGTGTAATTGTGTGTCAGTGCGAAAATTTGCCCTGTTTCCTGAACTATCCTCACTAAATCATGTGCTTCTTCCATTGAGAAACATAATGGTTTGTCACAAACAACATGAAAACCATTTTCTAAAGCCATTTTTGCTGGAGCATAATGAACATGATTAGGCGTAACGATCGAAACAAAATCCATTCTTTCACCTTCGGGCAAGTTTTTTTCTTTCTTGATCATTTCGGCAAAAGATCCATAAACTCGCTCGGCTGGCAAAAATAATTCTTCTCCTGATGCTTTAGATTTTTCGGGATTGCTACTGAATGCACCACATACCAATTCAATTTGTCCATCTAGTGCCGCAGCCATTCGATGTACCCCTCCAATAAAAGCACCTTGACCGCCTCCAATCATTCCCATTCTTATTTTTCTCATAACTTAGCTCTATGTTAGTTTTTTATATTAAATAATTCGGGTTTCCTCTATTTATTAGACTTTATTCTAAATAAACTTAAAACTAAAATATTTTTATGATTTTATAATCAATCGCGCTTTAATAATTGTGAATTAAGAAGATCCGCTAAAAATAATCGTTATCAAGGCTTTTAAAACCACTTTCTTTTTAAGAAAAGAATATTTGAAAAAATTTAATTTTTCGGCTTATAAAGCAAAGAAAGGGTAAAAAAGTCTTATTTTTCTTTATTAATTCATTATTAAAACCCTGTTTATCCCCTTTTTTTATAGTAAAATTTATCGTTCCAATTTCTCATTTCAAATAATATATCACAAACAAAGTCCATTCAATTTTTATATTTCTCAACTTTTTAATTACTTTGTTCCCTAGGAAATTAGACAAATGTTAATTATTTCCTAAAATTTAATGGTCATCTAACTTATTCCGTACTTTTGCGGAGTTTTTGAAAAATGGAGAAATAGCTACTTATGGTATTTTTAGAATTTGAAAGGCCAATTGAAGAATTGTACGAACAACTGGAGCAAATCAAAGAAGTTGGAGCGAAGGGCGATGTAGACGTTTCGGAGACCATTAAGGAACTCGAAAATAAAATTAAAAACGCCAAGAAGGAAATATATAGTAATTTGACAGGCTGGCAACGGGTTCAACTCTCAAGACATCCTGAGCGACCTTATTCGATGTATTATATTAAAAAAATGTGTCGAAAATTCGTTGAATTACACGGTGATCGATATTTCAAAGATGATAAAGCCATTGTTGGTGGTTTAGGAAATTTGGATGGACAAACGGTTATGTTTATTGGTCATCAAAAAGGAGACACGACTAAAATGCGTCAATATCGCAATTTTGGTATGGCAAACCCAGAAGGTTATCGAAAAGCATTGAGGTTGATGAAAATGGCAGAGCGTTTTGGCTTTCCTGTCGTTTGTTTCATTGATACCCCTGGTGCTTATCCTGGTATAGAGGCAGAAGAACGCGGTCAAGCGGAAGCTATTGCACGCAATTTATATGAAATGGCACAGCTCAAAACTTCGATTTTGTGTGTTGTTATTGGCGAAGGTGCGTCAGGCGGTGCTTTAGGCATTGGCTTAGGCGACAAAATTTTTATGTTAGAAAATACATGGTATTCGGTGATTTCGCCTGAATCTTGCTCTTCCATTCTTTGGAGAAGCTGGGATCATAAAGAAAAAGCAGCTGAAGCCTTGAAACTCACTCCTAATCACATGTTAAGTTTTGGATTAATTGATGGAATCGTCAATGAACCTCTTGGGGGCGCTCATAATTCTCCAGAAGAAATGGCGAAAACACTAAAACGTCATTTGAAAAAAGAACTAGCAATTCTCAAAGAAATGGATACAGAAGATCGAATTACAAAACGGATCGACAAATTCAGCAATATGGGGCAGTTTGACGAATTATAAAACTATGGGATGAGTTTTTTACACAACTTACAATTAAAATTGCATCAATATTTTCTTCAAAAAAAATTGAAGAAAAATCAAGTAGAACGATACTCTTTGCCTTTTACGAAAGCCAAACGTATTGGCATTTTATACAATGCAACGAACCCAGAAAATGAAGCAATTGTTTCTGCTTATCGCAAAAGACTTCAAAATGAAGGAAAAAAAGTAGAAATGCTTGCCTTTATCAATGATAAAGAAAATCACGATCAGCAGCTATTCAAATATTTTAATAGAAAAAATCTAAGTTGGATCTTAGAGCCTAAAGGCAGTGTTGTAGAGCAATTTATGGACACACCTTTTGATGTTCTATTGTGTCTTCACATTGAGCCACTTACTCCATTAGAGTGTGTCGCAGCATTATCCAAAGCTCATCTTCGTGTAGGTCAATATAGATCTAGCAATACGTATGATTCTTATGATCTAAGTATTGATACACCTAAAGGAGATAACTTAAAGAATTTTATAGGTCAGGTAGATTATTACATAAAAAACTTAAATAAAGAGAAAAAATAAGTGCTCGAAGCTCGTTACTGGCTTCTAGTTGACTAGTTGCTGGTTTCTAGAGGTTGTGTATCTTGGTAGAAGTACTTCTAAAAATATATTTTAAGAAGTTATTGAATATCTTATAATGGAACAACTGAAAGGAACTGGAATCGCCTTAGTCACGCCTTTTTTTGATGGAGCGATTGATTATGATGGTTTAAGAAACGTGATTAATCACACAATTGAAGGTGGTGTCGAATATTTAGTCTCTCTAGGCACAACAGGAGAAACACCAACACTATCTGCTAAAGAACAAAAAGCGGTATTAGAATTTACTATCCAAGAAGTTAAAGGTCGTGTACCTTTAGTTGCTGGTTTTGGTGGTAATAATACGGCTCAAATTGTAGAAGACATCAAATCTTTTCATTTTAAAGGTGTTGATGCTATTCTTTCCTCTAGTCCGAATTACAATAAACCTACTCAAGAAGGGATTTTTCAACATTATATGGCAATCGCAGAAGTCGCGCCTTGCCCAATTATTATATATAATGTTCCTGGAAGAACAAGCCGCAATATCACTGCTGCAACAACTCTCCGTTTAGCTAATGCTTCTGATAAGTTTGTAGCAATCAAAGAAGCTTCTGGCGATTTAGGTCAATGTATGGAAATTATTAAAAATCGTCCTAAAGGCTTTTTAATGCTTTCTGGGGATGATGCTTTGGCTTTGCCGCTCATTAGTTTAGGTGCAGAAGGCGTTATTTCTGTGATTGGAAATGCTTATCCTAAGATTTTTTCTGATATGATACGGTATAGTAGAGCTGGTGATTTTGAAAAAGCGCGTCCTTTACATTATAGTTTATCAGATGTAGCGAATTTAATATTTGTAGAATGTAATCCTGCTGGTCTTAAAGGCTCATTAGAAATACTAGGTT
>CAKZLL010000070.1 GCA_937125475.1 uncultured Saprospiraceae bacterium
AATATGAACACCAGTGCATTAGGTAGGCACATTTTAATTGAATTTCAAGGCTGTGATCCCGATAAGCTCAATGATATTCCATCTATTGAACAGGCATTTTTGGCAGCAGCCGAAGCAATGAAAGCTACGGTTGTCAATACAACTTTTCATCATTTTTCACCTCAAGGTGTTTCTGGTGTCGTTGTTATACAAGAAAGTCATTTGGCGATTCACACTTGGCCAGAACATGAATTCGCAGCGATTGATATTTTTACTTGTGGCGAAACAGTTAATCCGTGGAAGGCTTACGATTTTCTAAAAGCCTTTTTCCAACCCACCAATAGCAATGCGATGGAAATTAATAGAGGTGCTAAGGATTTATTGAAAAGGTGATTTTTAAGAAACTTATCGTTTGTTTTTTTCGTTTTAAGTAAGATTGTGTATTTTTAGAAGTAGAAAATAATTATATGAATTGGATAGAGCAGATCGAAACTTATTTCAATGATATTCCTTTGGATTTACAACCAGAGGTTAGAGATTTCTTAGAGGAATATTATGAAAAAAAAGATACGCATTCTGCCAATTCTTTGGAGGGATTGAGTGATGAGGAGTTAGGGGAGTTGTTGTATTTGAATTTGAATCCCTTAGTAGTTTATAATGATGAACTCAAAAAGCTGAATAAGTGTAAAAAGTTAAAGATTTTCAATGCATATATTGAAGGATTTGATCTATCTATTCTTACAGAACTTACTCATTTAAGGATTATAAATTTAGAATTAAGAGAAATTCCTCATTTTCTAAGTGACCTTTCATCATTAAAGAAACTATTAGTAGTTGAAATTTGGACTTTAGAATTTATACCTTTTTTAGAGAAAAAATTTCTTTCGAACCAACTACTATTTTATGCAGTTTATGTTGATCCAATTAAAATCCCGTCTAAAGAAGCCAATTATAACATCTTAGATTTACCGTCAAATTTTTCGAATTTAATATATTTAAATTTGAAAAATATAAATATTAGTAATGTCCCAGATTTATCTTGGATTTCAAACTTAGTTGTATTACAAATTGGGGCAAGCCCAATTTCTGAAATTCCTAAATATATTAATTGTTTAAAAAAACTAAGAAAACTTGAGCTATTCAGCTGTAAAATAACAGAATTACCAAAAGAACTTTTTGAATTAAAGCATTTAGAAGTATTAGATGTGGCAGGAAATCAATTAACAACAATTCCTAGCGAGATTTTTGAACTTCAAAACCTAAAAGAATTAATAGTTTTTAATAACCCATTTCAAACACCAAAAATTTTAAAAATTTTAAATTCAAGTATTATAGATCCTTCCTATGAAAATGACATTTTCGTCCTTGATATTCTAAAAGAATTAAAACCAGTCCCACAAAATCACAAATACTTTACACTAAAAATCCCTAAAATACTACAAACAGCAATGTTGCAATACATTGAGTTTTTCAAAGACTATGTAGAAGCAACAAAAGGGAAAGACATAATTTTTGATATAAAAAGAGATAAAGAAGGACTAGTTTTAGTAACAAATGGAAATTTTGGAATAACACTTTTGGAATTAGGCGAGTATTTTCAAGAATATGTGGCTTTAGTTGGGCAAAATTCGGAAGATTGGATCTTGAATTTTGAAGTACCTCGAAATGCTATGCAAGCCGATATTTTACATTTAAAACTTGATAGACAAATTACTAGTCTTAAAAGTGATTTAAATATTGCGCGAATAGAAAATAAATACCTTTCCATTGAATTAGGTGATAAAGAAGCTCAAATAAATTTCCTTAAAGAATTGAGTAATTCGCTTTCACAAAATATAAACAAATTGATTGATGGTCAAAAGTTGAACGAACCTAATGCTAGTCAGTTATTGTTAGATTTGATTGATCAAGCTGTCAAAATGCTAGAACGGAAATATACGCATCAATTAGAGGATTTACATAATGATATTTTAACTGATTTTCTAAGGCAAAAAGGATATTACGCGACTGATCAGACTAGAAGTGGCAAGGCAAAGATAAGTGCAGGCGAGATTGATATTATGATTCGAAAACAAAATGGAACACCTTATTCTATCATTGAAGCGTTTCGTTTGTCGTCTTGCGGAAAAAAGAACAAAATAGTCGCTCAACACTTGGATAAACTTATTCACGATTATGATACTGCTGGTCATGCTAGAAATTTTGTAATTGTATATGCAGAAGCTAAAAATTTTGAACGGCTTTGGGAAAATTACAAAACTTATGTGAGTGAACTCAATGGAAAAATTGATTTTAAAGCAACATATCCATTAGTTAATTTTATCGAAAAAAAGGATGTGAGTGAAAAATCAAGTGTAAAAATAGGTGTAGCCAATCATAGAAGAGAAGGAGCAATTATTGAAATTTATCATGTTTTTATTAATATGTTTGGAGGCTTACAATAAGTAAAATAGTGATACTATAAAAATCAATAGAGGTGCTAAGGATTTGCTGAAAAGGTAAATCTTTAGCACCTCTATTAATTTTTATTCATAGTCTTGATTTTTCCATTAGTTTCCACTAATGATTACTTCCCTTTCCCATATCCTTGAATATATTTATTAATGATAACTTCTTTGTTAAATTACATTATTTTGAATTACTCATTTTGAATAAAAATTTACTCATTTGATGTTTTCTATGTAAAAACAAATCTTTTGACAACAAAAAATATCTAGATAGATCAAATGAAAAAATTAACGTTCTTAATAATCCGCTAAACTAAAAATCAACTAGATTTTCTTATTCTTTAAAGTAGCATTTTTATTTCTTGTTGAATATAATTAAGAACTCGTTCCGAATTTTTAGCCCATCGAAAATGATTGAGTTTTTTATCTTGATTTTCTACAACCAAATGCTTAGTTCGACTATTCGGATATTTTTTTAATAAATACTCAACTGCTTTATGAGGAGCCATATTATCGTGTTGAATTGAAATAGCTAGAATAGGAAATGTAGCATTAGGCATTTCTAATTCATAATTGAAATCATCGTTTTTAGGTCGATATTTACCTGTTTTGAGCGTATCGCCCCAATCATTCATGACGGATTTAAATTCTGTACCGCCAAATCCCATTTTCTTCCCTGGAAAATAGCCCAAAATACCAGCAATCGGATTGAATAAAGCACCTGCAAAAAGCAAAGGTAATCTAGCTCGTCCCGTCCAACCTTTATAATAAACCGAACAGGAAGCAATAGCAATTAATCCAATCGCTCGTTTTGGTTTTTTGCATAATAATAATGCGCCCAATTGACCACCCAAACTATGACCAGCTAAAATAATACTTGTATTAGGAATTTCTTGATGAACAAAATCAATACTTTCATCAATATCTTGTATAAATTCTTTATAACCAAAATCAACTTTTCGACTAGCTCTAACACTTGAATGTCCTAATCCACGCCAATCCATTGTAATTACATTAAAACCGATCTCGACTAAATCAGTCGAGAATTTATCATAATAAGCAGCTTTTACACCTAAAGCAGGAAGGAAAAGAATGGTTTTTGTAGCTGAGTTATTTTTAAAAAAAGATAACTGATTAGAAACCCCATCAGAAAAAGTAATGGCTTTAAGCTCTTTTTGTATCATTATGGTTGATTATGACTAAAATTTATAAACTCGAAACTTCCGTTATATGGCTTCTCATCAAATACGAATCTGTTTCATTTAATGAAAATGTATCAAAACTGCCAGTATAACCATTCGTAATAGAATTAACATCAAAAGTAGGAAGGTTTTCAAAATGCTCTAGATTTTCTTCTTCTTCCCATGCCCAAGTATGAGCGGATTCAATGAGTTGATATTCAATGTTATTAGTATTAATATTAATAGCTTCTTCTTTGGAATTTGGTGCAACTACTTTAAGAATTAAGCCACTTAATGCATCTTCGATCAAAGGAGGCGTATTGAGATTAACCTCATTTTTATTATTCCAAAGCGCGTTTGGTACATTTTTATAAATAAAGTCCTCAATCGTGAAATCAATATCAGGATCAGAAAACTCAATAGACATTTTAGAAACTACCTGATCTAATCGCATTGGATAAATACCAATTTCTTGCCCAGTTTCTTCTTCACCAACATCTAAGGAAGTGACAGGAATAGCGGATTCTAATCGTAAAGTTAAATCTTTAGGATTGACCTGCAAAATGTTTGTTTTATCCCTAGAGACCAAGCCATCTAAAATGTTGATAGACAATATTTTATTAGCTTCTGGCAAAAAGGCTTCTTGGAAATCTAACCAAGTTGTTTTTCGTTCAATTTGTTGTTTTGAACCAAAGTTTAATCCAAAATCAAAGTTTAATCCAAAGACTTTAACATCAATACTAGCTCGACCACTAAATTCTGGTCCCCAAATTTCTAAATCTGCGCCAACATCCATATTGACGACTTTTTTGATACCTAGAATACTCGTTTTAAATTCTAATTGAACGCTAATATGTGTCGTAAACTCATAATAAAATGGCTTCCATTGCGCCAAAACATCCATATCAAAACTAAAAGCCGCTTTAAAACGATTCGAATTCCAAATGGCTTTCATCTGCCCACCAAACATTAATGCGGCAGGCGTTAAGGCAAAATAAGCATTCGCTTTCAAGTAAAAATTATCATTTACATACCAAGTCAAAGCTATTCGAGGTATCTCTGGATAATGCGCAGGTTTATTAAAAGAAGGATGATAACCGCCCATTGTCATAACGAAATCACCTGCTTTAGTTTCATTCACTTCATTATTCTGATACCAAAAATAAAACGCAAAACCGCCCGAGAGTTGGGCTTTTTTAGAAAGAATATAAGAATTAGGAGAGATAGCACCCTTAATCTGAACTACACCTGAATCGGGAATAATTGAGGTTTTCATCACTACTTCTATATAAATCTGCGGATTTTTGACATACGGAGGTAAAGAAAAAGTTCCAATACCTAATAAATCAATTTTAGTGGGCTCTCCAAAACGAACCAATAATAATAGAAAGGCATCAAATATTTTGAAAGTAGTAAATTTGATCCCAATCGCGAGAAATAAATTTTGATAACTTGGCGGAAATGCTTTCGATAAATTAGTGGATAATTGCTCTAATAATTCGCCTTGTGTAATAGCAGGGGATTTGCCTAAAGCTTGTGAAACTAAAGGAAATTCACTCAATTGTTCGATAGGAGGCGCGATTGCTTGACGGTTATAACCAAAACCTAATGCTAAACCATTGACATAAAAAGAAGGCAAACCTCCCAAAGGATAATCAATAATTGAATAAATAAAAACTGAATTATGACCATCAATTTTGCCATAAGCACCTGCTCCAAAAATGGAGAAATGTTTCGATTTAATCGTAATGCTTCCTACATAATCTTTCTGTTTTTCTTCTTTTAATAAAAATCCAACTATACCAAAAATTGAATTATGATAAGCAATACCAATTCCTTCTAAGCCAAAATCTGGCGTTTTTTCCAAATCATTCACTTCTAAACCCATTTTTAGCCCTTTGAGTGCTAGAACAAGTTTTTGGAAGTTGAAGTCAATATGAAGCATCACCCAAATTTGACCATCTTTGAATTGCAAACCAATTCTATAAAGTGTTGCAGGCCCTATTTTTTTATTCAGATTATACCAAAGTGTACTTGGAATAGCTAAAGGAGAACTAGACTTTACGGCTAGATCAGATGAAATATTCGTCGTTTTTTCTGCTTGTTCGGAGGCAGGAATATCGAAAGTAAATGTATTTATCTCACTTTTGCTATCAGGTAATTGTAAATTTAAATCGTAAGAAAAGCCTTTTTTGAATGACTTAGATTTGCCATCTCCAAGTTGGATCGTTGTGTTTTCGGAAGCAATATGAAAAACAAAATCCATGACAATTGGTGAAGAAAAATTAATATCAACACCAGGCAAACGATCTATCTTGACAGGATTAGCGGCAGCAATAGAAATGATTTGAGCAGAGTCGTCGTCTTTTGAATTTTTAGAAAAATAGACACTGACATGAAAATTATCTAAAAGTAAATGGATCAAAAATAAACTTCCTAATTCGTTCTCAACTAATTGAACATCAAGCGTTTTTAGCCGAGTATTAAAATTAGGAAAAGGAAAATTGAGTGATCCACCAACTTTTTTCCAAAGATCTTGAATAACATTATCTATGGCTAAACCCTCTCCATAAAAAGTAATTACTCCATCGTAATTGCCTTTAGAAGCACTCGAAAAGGTTAGTTGAGCTGCTTGCCCAAAAACGCGTAATTTACTGCCAAATGAAAAACGTGTAGCCATAGTTTTATTGCAAATTAATCTTGAAACGCCTTTATTTAAAGCACGACGCAAAGATTAGGTTTTAGATTTCTACTCCAAAGCTATTTATTTAGTTGGTGCTTCTGGAGCATAGTTGTAGTATAAAGATACTTCATCAATTTCGATGATATTTTTGTAACGGTTCAATATGAAATCCGCTCCAGGAGTGATAACAATCCCGATTTCTGCTTCTTCTGTCTTCGTATCTACTACAAAATCAGTCACTCTCGTATTATCTGGAATAAGGCTTAAAATCTCCTCATTTTTGATATTTAATTTAGCAACGATTAGTTTTTTTGTCACTGCAATTCCATTTGTATCATGGTATTCGATACGGTGCGGAAATTCAGGATTTGGCTGAATTGTAATCTCGTTTTGACCAAAGAGCTTTAATTTTGCTCCAAATTTGAATTCTGACATTGTTCTAAATTTATTGATTAATAGATTTATTATATTATAAATGATTGTATTTATTCATTTTTTACCAATTAAAGCGCGTAGATAATACTTTACTGACAAACATGACATCAACTGTTACAGCTTTATTATTCGGATTTTTAGCATGAATAAACCAATTTCCATTATCCCCAATTTCCATACGAAGCGTCTCACTTCCATTTTTTATACTCGTCATTTGCCAACCAGAAATAGCCGAATTCCAACTCTTAACAGGATAATTTGTGTCTGTCTCAACCGAACTTACCTCAAATCTTTTGAATTGAAAAGGCACATCATTATTGATAATAACTTGCTCGTTTGTTTTCAAATGAATATTACCAGTAGGGCTATTAATATTAAAATCATTACTTTTCTTATCAATACCAATTGATGCCGTATCTTGATTTCGTTGAAATTCAATCGTTGATTTTTCCTTGCCTTCGAGTGTCAAGAGTTGTTTATCTCCCTTAATGTGAATTTTGGAAGTTGGAGTTAACGTACCAATTCCTACATTTTTTTCAGCAAAAAACTGAGGAGAACGCTCGACTGTTGCAACTAAAGAACCGTCCCAATATTCAGGCAAATTTTTATAATTAAATCGAATATTGGCAAAACCAGCTTTAATATTTGATTTAACATTATCTAAAATAATTAACCAGTAATCGCCTGATTTAATGCCTTGCTTCTTCCCAATTTGGCAAACATAAAGTGGATTTCCACCCACCTCAGCTTCATTTAAAAAACTATTAGCTTCTCCCGAATTGTTTAGAGCATTGGTCAAAGGCTGATTGTCGCTATTAAAGAGCTGAACCGTAACGGCATCGTCTTTATTTGCTAAAGCATAAGCCTCATTTTCTCCCTCTTGTTGGACTTCATAGGTTATTTCTAGGCGAGTATTTTGAAAAAACAGTGCGTTTTGGCTATTATTAATCAATCGTAAAATAATCTTATTGGGCGTAACTCCATCATTTAAGATTTTCTGCCCTTCAATTACACTCAATTGTAATGCAGGATGTTTTTGACCCCGATGATTTTCTATTTTTAAAGTGAGTTGGCTAAATCGATTAATTTGTGCCTTACTTCCTTCGATTTGAATCGAAGGATAACGAACTTCAACATTTGCATTACGCGTACCACCTTTAGGATTTACTTTAAGGTTAGCTATATGTATTTCAAGGTAATCACCTGATTTTAAGACAATTGGTTCATCATTTTTTTTTGTAATTTTAAATAAAACACCTTGATCAATTATCGAATAATCAGCAATCCAATCAGATTTGTTTTCTTTCTCAGAAGACATTTTATTCATCATATCATCGCTCAATTGAATATTTTCAAATCCTTTGAGCAAATCTTTCATCTTAATTTCAACCGCATTGCTGAATAAACCTTGACCTTCTAATCCTTCTAAATAATCCGAAATCCCAGAAGCTAATTCTTCTTGAATAAAATTAAAAATCTCTTCTTTATTAGTTTTTTTATCATTTTCAACCTCTTTTTGAAGCTCAACTAATTCGACTAAACTATTATCTACTTGATTACTTAGCTCACTCAACTTAGTAAACAAACTTTGAAACTTGCTCAATCCTTGCTGAATAATAGGGGAGCGTGTCAAGTTTCTATTTCCTTGTATATCTTTAATTTCAGAAAGTACTGATTGTTTAAGATCATTTGATTTCTTGACCATTTCGGTCAATTTACTTTCATCTGCTACATTCCGTGAACGAATATTTCGAGAAGAAGTACTCGGTCGGTGCAATGCTTCACGAGATTGAATACTTTCAACTAAAGGCGATGTGTTAATTTTGGTTTTTTCATTCAAATGAGCCATGTCCAGAATGGGCTGATCCGCGATTGCACCAAAATTAAATAAATCTTTGCCACTTACTCCACTCCATTCCTTTACATTAATTTGATTGGTTGTAGGTAAATTTTTATGATCTAGAATACCAGTCGGAGCTAAAAATTCTAAATGAGCAGCTTCCGTTTTCGTTAAGATAATCGTTTGATTACCAATATTTTTGACCTTGATAGTTAATCTATTTCTATCATCTTCATTATCACTGATATAAATGGCACTCTTAAAATCTTGATTGATTAAATCAATGGATAATATTCCAGGACCAAGTTTTTCCCATGTTTGAATTGGTTCGTTCGGCATAAGTTATATCGGTTGTTAATTTCTAACTGTTTTTCAGAAATTGCTAGAAATGTTATAATCAAATTCTACCTAAAAGCATACGCTCTTTTATCTACTCAATTTGTGTATATGTTACACAATAATCGAAATAATTAAGCTGTTTTTCTATTTATCCATTCTTCGGAGGAGACAATTCCTAATTCTGGTCTGCCTTCTCCTTCCACACTAGCAATAAATTCTAAATAATGTCCATCGGGATCCGTAAAATATATAGCAACTGCAGGTACCCAAGAAAAAACCATAGGTACTTCTTTGCCATTATTTAAAAAATTGTAAGGCTTTAGACCTCTATTTTTCAAGTAATTGATAGAATTGTTTAGTACATCTTCTACATCACACCGAAAAGCAAAATGCCTTTTTTCAATTTCTGATAATGGTTTCTCCCAAATTCCGAGCATAGCACTTTTGGGCTCGCCTATCCAAAAGAAAGCAACTCGTCTTTCTTCATTTTGATGGCAGAGTGTTAATCCAAGTGTATTTTTATAAAAATCAATAGATCGTTCTAATGATTCCACAAATAAATGCGTTTCGTATAATCCTTTTATCATTACTTTATTTTTAGCCAGCCTTCTCTCAATTCAACTTGCCCAAACTGAACATCCGTTACAACGGGCGAAATCCCTTGATACAATGCTGATAATAATTCTTTTATTTTCGTTTCATCATACTCTTTTGGCAATTCTTGCCTTGTTGCCAAATCATAATTGATATGGGCTTTAGTCACATCTTCCTCTAGTGGATTAATCCAATTAGAGGCGATAAGCGTTCCCCATAAGTAATATTTATCTTTTCCTCCGATACTGTCCCAAGTCTTTTCTAATTTAAACCGATCAATCGTTGCAATCGAAGGAATTTCCTTTAGTTTTTTATTTTGGAAAAAAGTAAAATGCCATTGATGCCCTGCCTCTTGCGGAAGCGGCATTTGAAAACGATCTTTGGGCGTTAAAATAGGCGCGATTAAAAAGTCTACCCTCAAATTTTCTAATGCTTTTTTCCAATGAAGTGTTGGAATATCAATCGTTTTAGTAGGTAAAACACCCGAAACGACATTCAATTGAGCGCGAGGATCAAACAAGAAAGTTAAATACTGAGGTTCGTCAGCGAGACTTTGATACATCAAATAATCTGCATTATCCCCAGTAATAATATAATCATGTTCACTTTGATAAGCATCGGAGCTTTTATGTGCATTAGGCATATAAAAATAATCTTCTCCATCAATGTGATCTGCTTTTTTTCCATCTTTCCAAAAACCAATTACGCCATCATTGAGTTGATTAGGGTCGCCTAAACGAAAAGGAATTTTAACTTTTTCAAAATCGTAAGTTTCTCGTTTGTGGTTCAGATTAGTAGCGTTGACCAAATCTTTTTGAAATAAATTCCAATCTTGATTAATAGCTGGATCTTCCATAAGCTCCAAATCAATTTTAGCTCGAACAATCGCTAAGGGACGGCTGACCAAAAGGCTCATTGTGCCATGTTGTGCCGAATTTTCAGGATCAATATATTCCAACGAATCACGCAATTCTCCTAAGAAATCAAAGAAGAAGTCTTCGCCATGATAAATGATGTATTGAGCAAAATGATAAAAATGGATATTCTTGATTTCAGAGAGTAAAAATTCTGATTTATTAATTTTCGGAACAGGATAAACATTGTCATCAATATAAGCTAAACTACCCAATTGATCGCCTTCTTGCGTATAAAGCGCAATACTCTGATCTAAAAAATTAGGGATAATCCAACCACAAATAGGCGAAGTCGAAGCATGAGTAGTCGATTTAGTTTGATCATCCTCAGCCGCAACCCAGCGCAAACTCAAACGGGAAGGTTGAACGATTCGAGGTGCAAGTAAACTTTGAAAACTGCCTTGTAAGCTCGGAGGAGGCGTTAAAGTATTTGCAACGATTGGAGTATGACCAGCATCTTTATTAAATACCTCAATCGTTTGACCAAAAGAATCAATTAAACGCAATCGAACTAAATCCAAACCACCAGCCCGAATCGGATTGAAATAATTAGATGGTTCTGGCGCACTCTTAACCGCATCGCCTATAAAGTCTCTAATATTTTCGATAAGCGGTTGATAGCTTTTTAATGAAATTGGATCATCAATTTCGAGTTGCATGGTCTGTTGACGCATCAAAAGCGCATGATTAAAACCACCTAAAGATTGCGAAAGCACCGATGTTTCATTGAGTAAAGCTTGCGCTTTTCTAATGGGATGATTATTATCGAGCTGATTTCTTTTTGTGAAGTTTTGGAGTTTTTGATTAAGTGCTTTTTTAGCGTAAGCTGTCAGAATCGTCGAGCCACGATAATACCTCGTTTTTTTAGAGAAAACGTTTTTGTCTACTTTTTTTAATAAAAAATCTGGTACATCACTTGATAATTCAAAGTTGTTTTCTATAAAGTCAGTTGGATAACGCATATCCGAAGGATCATCAACAGCATGATAAGCAACTTCCCATTCTAAAAAGGTTGGATGCCAATCGGATTGATCAATTTTTCTCACAGGCATTAAATCCCGAATTGTGTAAAGTGTGTTGTTCATTTTTACTTCGAGAATAGCTCTAAATAAAGTAGGTAAAAAACTTTTGATATTCGTTAAATCCCAATCTGTTTCATAACAAGAAAGTGCATCAGGAAGTAGGGGTGTAGTTGATTTAGTAAGATTGCCAGCTAATAAAACGACAGGTTCATTGGCTTCATAAAATCGAGGAGCTGGTTTTGAAACTAGTCGATACCCTAATTTTAGGTTAACTAAAGTCGGAAAACGATATTCAGATTGCCCATTTTGGATAGCCTCTGGCGTATTTTTTTCTTGTTGAAGTTCTTTTAGTGTTTGATTAAGTTCTTGAAGATCTCCTTTTAGCTCATTGGTAATATCAACAAACTGGCTGGAAATGCTGTTTTCAAATTCAGTAGAAAATTGATAATTATCTTCAAATGATGTGGCATTCTCATCATATTTACTGAGGATTACACCCGTTTTTTCCATCACATCATGCAAGTCATGAATAACAAAACGATTAATGAATTGTAAAATATCATCTGCTTTGGGATATTTTCGTTCTTGCCCTATCGGAGGATGAGCGGCAAACATATACTTATACCAATCTGCAAATAATTGATGGCGTTTAGATTGAATACGATGTTGTTTTTGATCATATTCATATTGTAGAAAATTCAAACTAGCTATCGAAATTGCCGCATTATAAACTAAATCATCTATTTGGCTTTCAGCCGTAATTTTTTGAATATCAGTTGAAAATTCTGAATTACTTAAATTTTTATTACTAATTGAAGCTAATTCTAATCCCCAAAGTTTGCCCGCAGCTTTCGCAGAAAAGCCTTTAGAATGTCGAGCTTCATTGAATTTATGAACCTTATCTAATTTCATCGCCTGCAAAAAATCAAATTGAATAGCTTCTAGCTGATCCTCAACGGAAGATTTGTTATTAGGTTCGATTTTTTGAGCCAAATAAGCCGCCAATGCTTCTGTTCCTTGCTGACCAAAAGCGATTTCAGTAGGAGCATCTTTAAGTGAAACAGTGTGGCTATTCTTAGATAATTCTATCGCGCTATAACAAATGAAATGATCAGGAAGTGTTGAGTTGATAGGATTTTCAATCGTCCAATTCATTTCTTGCTGAAAAGCCGTTAAGCGATCATTTTCATTAGTTGTCGTATCTTTTTGATAAAAATTAGTCAATAAATCCCCTGATTTCTTATCACTGTACCAGCCCCAAACTTCATATTTAACGGTTTGTGTAAGCGGTTGATTTTCTTTTGGATCATGAAAACTAAAAACGCCATTTGAATTTGGGAAAAAACCTGCAAAACGCTCCTCTCCATAACCCAAAGTGGTCAAAGG
>CAKZLL010000071.1 GCA_937125475.1 uncultured Saprospiraceae bacterium
ACCACCACTGTATTGTGCAAAGACAACCCCATCGAAAGCGCCAAAAACGTCGGAAACAAGATTACAAACTTAAATAAACGCTTTACATAACTGTGCTTTTCTAAAGTTGCCCGAACATTTGCCTCAAAATATACAAAAATCACAGAAAATAAACCTACAAAAAAGACTTTCAAAAAGGTCAAATCTAACCCCATTTGCGGCATTAAATAAGTCAATGGCACACTCAAAACCGCTGCAAGAAATACAAAAATAAACACGCTCGATCCTGTCAAATGCAAAACCGCATGTAATTTTTGCTTACGCGATAAATTCGATTTTAGAATGATCGGAACCATTTTTCGAGCCGTTTCTGCACCGCCTTTACTCCATCTAAATTGTTGAGATTTAAAGCCGTTCATCTCCGCAGGCAATTCCGCAGGTGAACCTAAACGCTCTAAAAAGTGGATTTTCCAACCTTTCAACTGCGCTCGGTAACTCAAATCTAAATCCTCTGTCAATGTATCAGCTTCCCAACCACCAGCATCTTCAATCGTAGCTTTGCGCCAAACGCCAGCCGTGCCGTTAAATTGTAATAAACAATTAGAAATCTCACGTCCTTTCTGCTCGACAGTGAAATGCATATCCAAATGAAACGCCTGCAAACGCGTCATTAATGAATAATCCCGATTGATATGTTCCCAACGAGATTGGACAACCCCAATTTTAGGATCTTTGAAATGCTCAACCGTAGCGAGTAAAAAATCAGGACGCGGTAAAAAATCTGCATCAAAAATGGCAATTAAATCGCCTTTTGCTAAATGCGTCGCATCACGCAAAGCACCAGCTTTAAAACCTTGACGCACTTCACGTTGTACTTGTTCTATATTAAAACCTAGTTTTTTATATTCTTCAACTTTCTTTGCTACTAATTCAACCGTTTCATCAGTCGAATCATCGAGAATATGGATTTCAAACTTATCTTTTGGATAATTAAATTTCACACAATGATCAATCAATCGCTCAATCACATAAAATTCATTATAAATTGGTAATTGAACCGTAACAAAAGGCAAATCTTTATCATTTATATCTGCCAATTCTGGCTCTTGATATGGATTTTTCTTGCGATGCTTTCGATAGTAATACAGTAAATTTAACTGCATTACACAATAGATTAAAATATAGACTAAAGCAATAGAATAAATACCTAATATTATATATGAAAACATTTTTTATTAATTGATAATGGATAGTTAACAATTGATAATGAACGATTTAGCTCATTATTTTATATTGAAATATCTGTTTATTTAAATTAGTTTGAATATTGTCCAAAGAATTTTATACCCCGCTCCTATTGTGCCGCGAACTGTACCAGAGACTTTTGAAAAACCGATACGCTTACGATATTTAACAGGAATTTCGCAGGTTTTCAAACCCATTTTAGCGGCTTTGACTTGCATTTCGACCGTCCAGCCATAGGTTTTATCTTTCATTTCCATAGCTAATAATTGATCGTATCGAATAGCCCGAAAAGGGCCTAAATCCGTAAAATGATAATTATAAAACAATCTAATAAGGTTAGTTGCGAGCCAATTTCCAAAAATTTGCTGTGGTGTCATTGAGCCTTTTTCCAAATTCCCCAACGCCCTCGAACCGATTACCATGTCCATTTTGCCATCAATAATTGGCTTAACCAAATCAATCAATTCTTCGGGATGATCAGAATAATCTGCATCCAAAAAAACAATAATATCTGGATGTTCCGATTTTGGCTTATTCTCTATATGCTCCATTCCTTTCAAACAAGCATTTCCATAGCCTTTTATTGGCTGCATTACGACCATCGCACCAGCTTCTTCGGCTTTAGCTGTCGTTTTATCGGTACTACCATTATTGCAAACAATAATCTCGCGCACCCAATCTTTCGGAATGTCTCTCACTACATTACCGACGGCGTTTTCCTCATTAAATGCAGGAATAATAACGTCTATTATTGGCTTCATATTGAAGATAAATTCTTAGTTTTAATCTTGTGTTTTCCTCCTTTGGGTTATCCTTATAGCAACAAATCTAATTAAATTGTTTAACCCTTACGCCTACTACGAATATGTTTTGTCTATGGTTGGACAAATAAAATGAATAATTTTGTCACAAAAGCAATGACTTCAACCAAAAAAGCTTGAGTTTCAATACAAAATTGTATTAAAACTCAAGCTTTTTTATTTTAGGGGTCGGGGTCGAGGTGTCAGCATTTTTCTCTCACCTAACACCTAATATCTGACATCTAAATTATTAATCTCTCAATACACCAATTGGGATATTAGGATCAAAGTCTCCAATCAACATTGGGTTTTGATAAAAATTAGTATATGATTGAACATTTCCTTTTACAAAAGAAAACACTTCTTGTACTGTAATGATTTTATTATTATCATAATCCGCGCTACCTGTAAGCCCTTCGATTAAAAAATAACTAAAAACACCATGCCTTATCCCACGCCTTTCAATAGAGTTTTCGTTTGCACTAGAAGACAACAACATTGCTGTTCCTCCATCACTTTGCCCTAAAGCGTCATAATACTTACTGATTGTCATATCAACTTCCCCTTTCATTGCCAATTCATCCTCCATACTATTACCAATACTTCCAGAATTACAAGCATCAGCTATTAATATTTTAGATTTAGCCTTAGATTTTGACATTTTATCTAAAATGGTACTAAACTTTAATTTATTTTCTTCTCCACTATAATCATGTGGCAAAAATGCGCCATTGACACCATGACCAGAAAAATAAAATAAAACTACATCGTTTTCATCTGCTTTTGAGAAAATGTCCTCTATTGAAGTTGTAATTTTTTGATAAGTTGCGTTTTCATCAATCAAAATTTTGATCTGATCACTCTGTAATGCCCCTCCTTCTGGGCTTCTCAAAAACGAAAATAATTGATAAGCATCATCATCTGGATATTTCAAACTTCTATAATTCGGATAATTAGCTACACCAATAATTAATGCCCAAACCTTGCTCTTAACGTTTTTTTCAGTATTTTCAACTACTTTTTCTTTAATTAATTTCCCATCCTTCCACTCTCCTGTCAACCTTTTTCCATTATAAATAAAAGTTCCTTGACCATCAAAATTATGAGCTTTCCAATTCCCAATATAAATATCACCATCAGGATAGTAACAAATTCCTTCTCCTTCCGCTTTATTATTTTTAAAATTGCCCTCATATCGAGTACTATCTTTATAAAGATAAACACCATAACCATCCACACAATTTCCAATAATACAACCTTCTTTTTTATTATCTGTGTTAATTATTTTTTGGGAAAAAGCGGTAGAAGCAAACAAAATAATTATAAAAGTTAAAATATAGTTCTTCATTCAGCTTTCTTTTGAAGGAATTTTTTGTAATATTATTCTAAAATTCCTTTTTGATTTTTAATTTTTAATACTCAACAAAGGTCGGTATATATATAATAATAAGCATCGGAAAAATACTAAAACACCACTACGTGAATCACGTATTTCGACTAAAAAAATCTAAATTTCAGGTTAAAAAAAAGATTAACATTTAAAATAAAAACATACATAAACATCTAATAATCTTACACTTTTAATTAACAAACAACAAATACAATAACTAAGTGATTGACTTAGTTAATAAAGTAACTTACTACCATAATAAGAAATCAATCTTTAGTATACCAGATGTCACAATTATACATATACAGATCATTAATTGTGACAATTACCCTCTTTTCTTAAAAAAAACACCTTTTACTTATGTAGTATTATTTTCATTTTTTGTATATTTCATCTTTATATTCATCTAAAAAGTTTAAACCTTCTTCAATAAGGTATTCTCTAAGCTTAGTTAGCCTTTATTTCCTCTTTTCCCCTCAATAGATTTAAATCAAACTGTAAAGTATCATGATTATTATCTGCATCCTCTCTCTATATATTTTTGGTAAAGAGAAATATTAAGGCTTTGTTTTAGTATAAAAAAAACAGATTGAGATCTAAATATAATTGAGTTGTTTTATGTCACATTTTCATCACCTTTAATGATATTATAAATATATAAATCACTAAAAATAAAAACAAATTAATAAAATACAGGTTAGATATATACATCAAATATGCTAGTTTTTGCATTAAAAATGATCAGACATTATCATCTAAAGTATTTTTTCGTAAAAAATAAGTTAATCAAGGCAATCAAAATACCTTGATTTATTTTAGAAAAGTTCTAAATAAACCGATTGGTCTTTTAGTTTAATCCAATTCTGTTTGAGAATTAAATGTTAAATCAATACATTTGTAAGAATATTGTAAAGAAAGCAACTTATAAAATTAAGTTGTTTTCCACAAAATGAGAATAAAAGTAATTCAATAATAAATTTTTAATAATAAAATTAGGTATGAGTTGGCTCGTTAATTTTTTAACTTCTTCTATTGGTCGAAAACTTGTGATGAGCTTGTCGGGCTTGTTTCTTTGTTTCTACTTGATCATTCACGTAGGAGGGAATCTTCAATTATTCATGGATGATAATGGAGCTTCTTTCAATGCTTATGCGCATTTCATGGTTCATAATCCAGTAATTGGTATTGTCGCATGGATCACTAAAATTGCTATTTTGTTGCATGCCATTCAAGGTGTTTTGCTTTATTTTAAAAATAGAGCAGCAAAAGGCGTTACATATCAGGTCAAAAACAAACAAAGTTCTTCTTGGCAATCGCGTAATATGGCTTTTTTAGGTACAGTTACTTTAGTTTTCATTGTAGTACACTTACAAAATTTTTGGTGGACGAGGCATTATGGTACTGAAAAACCAATGGTTGAAGGCGAAGAAGGTGTAGTTGACCTTTA
>CAKZLL010000072.1 GCA_937125475.1 uncultured Saprospiraceae bacterium
GTCAAAACGACTGGCATTTTTAACTCATCCTTATTTTTAAGCGTCACAGTAATTTTTTTCTTCTCTTGTGAATAACTAGCTTTTTCGATTGCTTGATCCAGTTTTTTTTCTGAATTAAACCAATCTTCCCAAAACCAATCCAAATTTTCTCCTGTTACATTATTAAAGTGTTGAAACAAATCCTTTGGTGTAGGATGTTTGAATGCCCAAGTTTTCATAAATGAGCTAAAGGCAAAGTCAAATCGCTCCGCTCCAATAATCGTTTCGCGCAATAACATATAACCTAATGCTGGTTTAAAATACATCGCATCATAAAATCCTCCACAGGCATAATCATCTGGCGGAATAATACTTTTACAACAAGCACTATTCGCAATTCTACTTGACATTGCCTTATAGTTTGACATATAAGACGTGTAATCCACCGCCTGACTAGCGTAATATCCCATAAAAGTAACTAAGCCCTCGTCCATCCAAAAATGCTCTCGCTCATTCGTACCAATCATCATTGGAAACCAATTGTGCGCTACTTCGTGGTCGGTTGTTGTCCAAAATGCATTGCCTTTTCGGTCATAAGGCACAAGCGTAAAAGCAGGATATTCAATTCCGCCTTCCGTACTTGCTACAACCGACATCGTAGGATATTGATAATCGTACCATTGATTAGAGTAAAATTCAAGCGAGGTTTTGAGATGTTGCGCTCCTTTATCCCATTCCTTATCTAGCTTTGGCAAAAAATAGCCCATGCAAAGGATAGATTTGCCACTTTTGAGTTCTGCCCGAGTCGCATTCCAAATAAATCGTTTGGAACAAGCCCAAGCAACATCTCTCGTATGTTTCATTTTGAAATGCCATGTTACTTTTTTCTTTCTTGTTTTGACAACTTTCTCACCAATTTCTCCTTCTGGAATGATATAAGAAATTTCCTTGGCTTTCACTTTTTTTAATCGACGATTATATTTTCTTTTCAAAATATCCGAAGCATTTGTCAATTCTCCTGCGCCTGCTACAATATATTCTTTAGGTAAAGTGATTTTATAATCAAAGTTTCCATACTCACAATAAAATTCGCCAGTACCTCGATAAGGCAATATATTCCAGCCTTTCACATCATCAAACACTGCTAATCGGGGATACCATTGCGCCACAGAATAGACATAATCTTCTCCAATCGCGCCTCTTCCTGTTCGATCTGCGCCTTTTTCAGGTATTTCAAATTCGTATTCAATATTAAAAACAAAAACACCTCCATTCGCAGCAATCGGCGTTTCTACTCTCAATTGCATCCGAGTGTCAGTGATGGTAATGTCTTTTGTCAAATCTTTTTTATCATGGGTAATTTTCAAAATTTTCATGCCTTCTGTTACCGAAGCAGAAAACCTATCATCCAATTTTCCCAAAGCATTCGCAAGAGAATTTTCTTTAAAAACATTTTGATCCAAATGCAGCCAAATGTACTCTAAAGCATAAGGACTATTATTAAAATATTCAATTTTGACTGTTCCTTTAATTTGATGTTTTTGATCGTCTAATTCTGTTTCTATAAAATAGTTCGCATAATTTTGCCAATATGTAGGAGATGGTACACCATGTTTAGCACGTTCTTGTGCCATTGTGATAGTTGTGATCGAACAAACGAAAAACAGTAATAGGGATTTAAAAACAGTTAATTTCATAATTGCTCAATTTTGGTAAGGTTGAGTTTTATTGATACAAAATAAATTAGGAACATAGATGACGCAGGTTCTTCGATGTTCCTAATTTATTCAGTTTACTGAATCGTAATAAATGCTAAAAAGTTAAAAATAATATTCCAATTAAGCTCCGCCAAAGCGATAACCAACTGTCAAAATCAATCTAGCATCTAGATTAATGATAGGAATAGCAATTAAATTAATATCTCGATCTAAAGCAGAAAGTTGATGAGAAACTGTTCTACCAACTCCACCTCCCAATTCAAATACAATGTTTTGAGTAGATACCCACTTAAAACCAGCCATCAATCCAACAGCTGCTCGCGAATATTTTCCTGTTCCTCTATTCGTAGTCAAGACCTCTACATCTACATCCATATTCGAAAATCTAGTGTATGCACCAACATAGAAATAATCGCCTCCTCTACTTGGCATAAAATAATATTTGCCTGCCAAACTACCACCTGTTCCTCCGCCAGATAGGCTAATTGTATCTTCAATATTAATCGAAATAGGGAAGTTTGATAAACCAAAACCAGCCTCAATACCTAAATTTTCCATAGGAATGACCTCAGCCGATAATTTGATATTGCCTGTAAATGCTCCAATAGGATTAACTTTCGCTTCAACTGCTACGTGTGCCAAACTCAACATAGGTAAACACAACAAAATAAAAATAATAATGCTATTTTTTTTCATATTCCCCAATAATTTAAAATTTAGATAGTTAGGTGTAAAATAACTGATAAGATTAATAAATGTTTTTTATATAAATTGATTATAATAGAGGTTAAATTCGAAGTAGTTAAGTTTTATATTAAACATTAACACTATCTATAAAAACCTTACAAACAGAAATTTAACAATTATAATGCCATTCAACTCTTTATTCCATTAAGGTTTAAACAATAGAATTTTAACCTTTTGTTAATTCCTTCTCTTCTTGCTCAAACTCTATTGGAAGCGATTTGGAAGCATTTGCGCCAAGCGCCTTAATTCGTTGAGCGCGTCCGATAAGTGTATCACCAAATTTTTTAGAGTCTTGCAATTTATTCATTGCGCCATCATAAGCTGATCTTGCGTCATTGAGTTTTTTTCCAACATCTTTCAAATCATTGACAAAACCAACAAACTTATCATACAACAAACCACTTTGTTTTGCTATTTCTAAAACGCTCTTTTTCTGTTTTTCTTGTTTCCAAATATAAGAAACTGTCCGCATCGTCGCTAATAAAGTCGAAGTCGTTACAATGACAATGTTTCGATCTAATGCATCCAAAAATAGTTGATTATTTTCTTGTAAAGCGAGGCTTAAAGCGGGTTCGATTGGCACAAACATCAATAAATAATCAGGCGAATTAATTTGATATAACCGCTGATAATTCTTGCTACTCAAATCCTTAATATGATTTTTCAAACTATCTAAATGCTTTTTTAAATAAACAGCTTTTTCTTGTTGATCCTCACAATTAAAATATGCTTCATAAGCTTTCAAGCTTACTTTACTATCAATAACTAAGTGTTTATTTTCAGGCAAATTGATAATGAAATCAGGGCGTTTTTGTCTACCTGCATCATCTCTATAACTGGTTTGTGTCTTAAAATGAATGCCTTTTTTCAAGCCTGACTTTTCTAATAAAACCTCCAATTGGATTTCGCCCCAATCCCCTTGAGTTTTGCTATCACCTTTCAGGGCATTGACCAATTGATTAGCATCTTGGCTCAATTGCATATTCAACGTTCTCAAGTGCTTAATTTCTTCTTTTAAAGAAATACGTTGTTTCGTATCTTCGAGGTAATTTCGCTCTACTTTCCCTTCAAAATCTTGGATTTTTTCTTTGAGCGGCTGTAAAATACTATTGAGTTGCACTTGATTTTGATGCGTGAATTTTTGGCTTTTTTCTTCTAATAAACGGTTGGCAATATTCTCAAATTGAACGGTAAATTGTGCTTGCATTTTAGACAATTCTACATTTTGTGTTCGTAGTTTTTCCATCAAATTATCTGCGTATTGTTCCTTTGCAGAAAGCGCTTTACTCACTAAAATATAATCACTATTCAGGCTACTATATTCCTGTTGTAATCCATTAAATTGTTTCTCAATATTAGCATATAGCTCTTTCAGCACATATTTTTCTTGAATAATAACTTCATCAACTCCTTGCTTTTGGAATTTCAATCGCGCCATCAACCAAGCTATAATACCGCCAATTATAATGCCGCCTAAAAAATACAATATTTCTATATCCATTCTTTTTTCATTGTTTTATGGTTTCACTCTACAAGTCTATTAACCATAAAAATACATCTTAGGGAAATCAATTGCTATCACTTTACTATTTTCATTATTCACTTCTGCCCAATCATCTACCCCAACTTCTATCATCACAATACCACAAGTCGGTAAGTTTATTAAATCATGACCAAAATGATTTGCTAAGTAAGAAAAAGTAGGATTATGTCCGAACATTGCGACAATATTCATTTCATTCGGAAGGGTCTGAATTTCATCTATCATTGTTTCAAAACTCGCTTCATAAATCCGTGGATTAATCACAATACTTTGTTCCAAATAACTAACTTCTTGTGCTATAATTTTGGCAGTTGTTAAAGCCCGAACCGCAGGACTTGACATGATTAAATCAAAAAAAACGCCTCTATCTCTCAATAACTTTCCCATCAAAGGCGCATCGTGTTTACCTCTTTTGTTCAAAGGTCGTTCTTTGTCCGATTCTCCTATATTTTTCCAACTGGATTTTGCATGTCTTATTAAATATAATCGTTTCATATTTTTTTTAATGGTTGATGGTTAAATAGTGGATTGAAAAAACTAGAACAGCATTTTGTTACGCGACCTTTTTATTACAGTATAATTTAACAAATAAATAGCAATTATTTGAATAAACTCCTCAATAACTTTCACACTATTTCAGCAATCGTTTATCGTTTATTGTCAATTATTCATAATTTTCTGATATTCCTTCAATCCAGCTTCCAAAACGCTCAAAGCTCTTTTTAAATCTTCCACATTCAAAACATAAGCAATTCGAACTTGATTTAGACCAAGATTTTTATCCAGATAAAAACCATTTCCAGGTGCCATCATTACAGTTTCACCATCGAGATCGAATTCTTCTAACATCCAACGACAAAATTTATCTGAATCATCAATTGGCATTTCTACGAAAGTATAAAAAGCACCACCAGGAGTTGGGCAAATTACCCCTTCCATTTCATTGAGGCGAGTTGCTAAAACTTTTCGACGTTTGTCGTATTCAGCCACCGCATTTGAGAGATAATTCGCTGGAACATCCAAAGTAGCTTCCGCTAAAATCTGCGCAAAAGTTGGTGGACTAAGTCTTGCTCGTGCAAATTTTAACACATTGCCAATAAATGCTTTATTTTTAGAAAGGATAGCACCAATTCTCGCACCACAAGCACTAAAGCGTTTAGAGATAGAATCGATCACAATAACATGTTCCTCTACCCCTTCCAAAGTTAGTACAGATTCATGTTTTTTTCCATCATAGACAAATTCGCGATAAACTTCATCTACGATTAAAAATAAATCATGCTTCAAAACGATTTTTTTCAACTCTTCCAATTCCGCTTTTGAATACAAATACCCTGTCGGATTACTAGGATTACAAATTAAAATTGCTCTAGTCGCTGGTGTTACAACTGCCTCAAAATCAGCGATTGGCGGTAATGCAAACCCTGTTTCAATATAAGAAGTAATTGGTTTTACATTGATACCACTCGCTATGGCAAAACTATGATAATTCGCATAAAATGGCTCTGGCACGATCACTTCATCACCAGATTCTAAGCAACTCAGCATCGTAAAAAGAATAGCTTCTGATGCGCCTGTTGTTACTAAAATATCGGTATAATCTATCTCAATTCCATATTTTTGATAATAACCTACTAGTTTTTTTCGATAAGAATCAAAACCTGCGGATGGACTATAAGATAAAATATCTAGATCTGCAGCCTGGACTGCTTGCATCGCTGAAGCAGGCGTTTCGATATCTGGCT
>CAKZLL010000073.1 GCA_937125475.1 uncultured Saprospiraceae bacterium
TTCGGATATTTTTACACCAAAATTACTACCATAAGAATATTCTTCATCAATATCAAAAAGAACATTAACAAAATTGTTGATCTCAGAAATGACATCTGTGTAAATAGAATTATCTAAATCTTCATATTTTACACGCATAGAATTGACATTTTCAACGCGATCAGAATTGACTACTACATCTTCTTTTGTTCCTAAAATAATGAGTTTTAAATCATCAATTTCTTTTTGAGTTGTTCCAACAATCCCGCCTTTACAAGTTACTTCTTTTGGTGAAGCGAATTGCTTGATTTCTACTTTATTAGCTTGTGAAGCATGATTATAAGATTTATTCTCATCTTCATAAACTTCCTCAAAAACCAATTGCGCAAAAGTTGATAAGCGTTTTAATCCTCTCGAATTATCTAAGAAATTGATCGACCGCGACCCATTGCCACTGATACATAAATACCTTGGTAAATCGAGTTGAGCAATTTTAAATAATTTAGCAATATGATAGAAAATTGCACCATAGAACGTCAAGAAGACGATTTTTAGATCTTGATCACTTTTCAACATCTGAGAAAAACCAATATCAATATTCTGCTCTTTTAAGGATTGATTACTATCCAAAGAGAAGAAAAATGAAATTAACTCTTGTGAGCGATCATCTTCTAAATTATCCAAAACTCGAAGCAAATCGGGCTGGACATTTTCAGTTAATAAATTTCTAATCTTTTCTTTGTAGCGCCTCACAAAACCATTATAGCGCGGAGAACTATTATACGCATCGCCATAAATCGCATTTCCTGCAAATCTAAAAGAGGAAATAAAGATCGGTTTGTTATTTTTAAATACGACAATATCAGTCGTTCCTCCTCCAATATCAATCGAAACAACGGGATGCGCCAAAGCATCTACTCGTTCATATTTTTTGAAATAATGGAAAGGTGCTAGTGATTCCGACATTTTCAATACGGAATCCTCAGGCGTTTTGATTTCAGGGAAATAATGTTCAAATTTCGTCATCCATATTTCCTCCAATCCGTCCCGCTGAATCGGTGTCATACTCGATGGATAAAACCAAATTAGCTTAGTCGCAGCGAGATTACCTTGATTCATAATGATTTTATTTCTCATCATGAAAAGAAGGGTTTCTATAAATTTCTCTACTCGATTTCGGGCATCTTTATTCATCCCAAAATTCGACCATTTTATTTCTTTATAAATATCCGTCCCACGTCCTTCGATCATTTTTCCATAATAAAATGGAATATTCAAATCTGCCAAAACATCGACAGGCTGTGAATGATTCAGCGTTTCATGTTCCGAAATGGCTGTTCTAAAAGGAAAACCATGCTTACTATCTCGCGAAATAATCTGCGGTTTTAGCTCGCGAAGAATCGTTAAAGATAGCTCGGGCGCACGAACAATATCGAAGCTAGAAGGATATGATGTAACATATTGAGTATCATCTTCTGTGATTTCAAATGGTTTAGGATCACCATTTTCAATGCTATATTCAATATGTGTATTTGTTGTACCAAAATCGACGGAAAACGTAAATTTCTTCGTTCCACTAGTCAATACTCGATCAAAAGAAGGAATTAATAATCCTTGTGCTGTACCATTTTGAATTTCAATAATATCAAAACCGCTATTCAACATATAAAATTTAGAAGTCACATCGTCTCTTAATTTTTGACTTCTTTCTTTAAAAGGATTTTCGATACCTTTATTAATATCACGCTCTTGATAGAAATTTAAATTATAATCGTAATGCTGTGTTGTGTCTTTAATATCACGATCAATCAAAACAACACGATATTGATTGTTTTCAGGCAATTTGACAAATGGGAAAACCGCCGTACTAAACTGACATTCTATAATTGCGCCCTTATTTTCGGTTGCCGAAATTTCGGGTTTAGCATTAGGATAATATAATCGTTCAAAAATGATATGTTCTCCGCTTTTAGCAATAGGAATGCGCAAAGTGACCATCACACCACCGCCAGCGCGATCACTGATTTCGATCATCTTATCACCATCAATTGTCATTCGTTTTAAGTCACTGACATTGAAATAATCGAAATAAGCTTTTTTGATTGGTAATAAAAAACCGACATGGTTTTTCTTGAAACCAACCATATTTCCATCAAAAAACTTAGAATTTAATGGATAAACTAATTTCATTAAGTTGGGTTCTAAGAAATCATCAACCGTCAAAAACGGATAAGCCATATTTTGTCCTGGCAAAAGTCGTTTGTTGAGCGGCGTACTACCATAAGAAAATGGCACAGCAGTATTTCGTTCCCAATAACCGCCAGCGATATAATTCATTCTTCGCTTAGCGTAATTATTTTGCAAAACAAGCGGTTTGTGTCTGCCTTCCGTTTCGCCATATTTTTCATCCCACTTAGAAGATTGAATAACAAAATCACTATCAGCAGAAATATTGCCTTTATCTACACGTTTTTTGCGCATTTCTGTACCTAAAACATAGATAGATTGCCCTTCTTTTCCTGTATTTAGTACTGGGAATTTCTTATTAAATTCATTTGGATTGAACGTGCGCTTTTCTTGTGTAATTTCATCACGAAGCTGTCGATCCGTATTATTTAAGGCTTTTAGTGATAATTCGAGATAGTCGAAAATGTCCTTCATTTTGTTGCGCAGTTCTGGTTCTGCTTTAAAAAGAAGGTGCAAATATTTCTGAAATTCTCTTTCTCTTTTGTGTAAAGGATAATAATCACTATCAAAAAACTTATCATCTCCAATACCTAAATTAACAAAACTCAAGTCATTAGCCGTTGTAAAACAAAGCGTTACGGGAGAAGTTCCACCAATTATTTTATAATCATATTCAATGAGATAGAAATCTTCTAAGTCATTGAAATTATACGTTTCTTGATCTTGTTCAAAATATAATTTCAAGGTTTCTCCAAGCAATTGATGCGCAGGATTATTAGAATAGATTAGTGCTTCAAGATTTTCCTGTTTGTTCCAAGTAATGATTTTGATCCGTTTATTAGGATCTTCTTTGAAAGAATCTAATTCAAAGAAAGTCTGAATCATATCAAAACAATCAGAGACCAATTTATGATGAATAGAATTGCCATCTAATTGACTTAAATCATCCGTAGCAGCATCGACAAGAGAGCGAAAAGCTGTTTTGAATAAGTCAACTCTGGCAAAAGGACTCGGAATAGAAGTGATTTGCTTCTTGTCCGTCATGCCCGAAGGGTCTTTAATATTTTTAATATCTTTTTCGTTGAACACACCAGCATTTGCCCAGTGTTCGGTAGGGTTTCCTCTTTGTAATATATTTAAAATCTTAGGCATTTCTTTTAAAATTTGATGTTGATGTGTTAAACAATATCAGAAAACTTCTCTTCCATGATGGCTTTTGTTGCTTGATAAAACATATACATCAGCTTAGTTTCCACTGTTGTATCGCCAATACTTCGTTCTGCTTTATTCAGTTTTTCATCAAAAAAGCCATAACTCCAACTTTTGCCAATTCTCCAGAAGCTCTTTTTCTGTTCTACTCCAATCACAAATTTATCTAAAGTATTTTCAGACACATTCTGATCAAAAAGCTGTAAAGCCCTCATATTGCCCGACATCTCTGCCAGCCATTCCCAAAAATAATTATTGAAACGAACCAAGCTATCATTATAAAACTGACTATTGTTTCTAAATTCTCGATCAATTTTTACATTGCCTCGTGTTGACCAAGGTTGTTCATTAAGAGAAGCCTCAAATTGCTGTTTCAAGTATAAATTGAAATAAGCATATTGTGTTAATGGCTCAAATAATTGGTTAAAAGAACGACTGGATAAATGTTTGAAATTCAAACTATTATGTGCATCTTTTATTCCATATTCTCTAAATATTGGAGAACTTGCTTTTCCGCCATTATTTTCCATATCTCCATCAGAAATATTCATAAAATCAATGATTGACGTTGCACCGATCATTTCTATTAAGTGGGCTTTATTCTTTTGAGAAGTTTGCCCTTCTGAATATTCGTAATTTTGAGAAACATCATCGCCTAGATAATATAAGGCATTTAAGGAGCGGTTATCTACGATATTTCTTTTGTAATAAGAAAGTGCGGCTTTGGTTTTAGAAGTGAAAGTATCTTTGTCAATCACCCCGCCTTTTTGTGGTGCTACGCCAAAATAAGGTAAAACACTTAATGCACCGATTCGCGCATTGCGCAAGAAATCTGAATTAGCTACACTATCCGCATCAGCATTCCGTAAGTTTTTGAGCATCAATGGAAAACCTGCTGCACCTGTTCCTCCAAAAATGGAAGAAATAATGAAAATTCGGTCATCTTGACCAAAGTTTGATGCAAAATTTTTGAACTCATCCGAGTCCTTAAACTTATTTAAAACAACCGAGCCAATATTCGGATTGCCTTTAAAACCTTCATCTAGTTTTAAATTTAAATTTGCATTAGAATAAAGCAAATCAATCAAAGCGCGATTAGTGTTATCTAGACCACTATAATCAATAAATTCTCTAAAACGCCCTTCTTTTGAGCCATCAATACTATACCTGAAAACCTCCGAAAGCTCAGAACCTGCGCCTAAATTCTCCGTTAAACTTCTAAGTGTACTGATTTTAGTTTTGAAAAAATTATTTTTCTCAAAGCCAATTTTATTATGAACGCGGCGATAATGTTTTAAAATATCAACCGTGCGTTGCATATCACCATTTGTGCTGTCTGGGTCGATGATAATTGGGATGATTTCACGAGCTTTAATTTCAACGCCTGCCGCTAATAACATAGCTAAAGACTTGACAACTCGAGAACCCGTTCCGCCTATTGCGAATATAAATAGTCTTGACATTTTTGATGATTTTAAGCATCGGATGCCTTTAAGGCATCCGATGCTTATTTTTATATTTTTACTAAATTAAATTAGAAAGGAGTAGTAGAACAATTGGTACTCCATCTTTTGAATAATGCAGAAAGTGCGAAGTAATAAACACTTGCAACTAAGCCATTAATCAATCCAAACATTAAAAATAGATTATCTCCAATTTCATCATAACCTTCATCTAAAGCAATGCCTTTTGGGTGAAGATAAGTGAATAAAAAGACGATAGTAAAGGTAATTCCCATGAATAAAAGCCAATGATACCATTTATTAAAACGGGAAGAATTAATAGCAAAGTAAAAAATAGCCATTACTGCTAACGCAACAAGAATAGTGACGATGCCTATTGTACCGTAAAGTCCTAAATCATAAAGCGTTGTAGAGAAATTATTCGATGTTTGTGTATAAAAAAACTCGTAGTAATTCGCAAAAAGATCATTCATGGTTATAGCAAATTTTGATTTTAAGTAAAGTGATTAGTTCGTTGCTAAATTGTTGCTGTGATTAATGTAATGATAATAGAATTGTTTGATTGTTGTAGTTGAATAATAGCAATTTCAACAATCAATTCAACTTATTTTTTTATGTTAATTTTTATTGTTAAATGTTGGTGGATTTCTCCATTTTTATGATAGCCTTCATTAATACCTTCCATCATGTATTCCAATCCAAAAGTTTTGTTATGAATAGATTCGTCGGTTTTCATTTTGCTATCATCGTCAGTTGAAGAGGCATTGATCCATTTAGGTAATACTTTTTTTAACCCGATTTTTAATGATTGTTTTTTTTGTGAAACCTTGTCAGTTGAGACAGTGATTAAGTGTGTTGCAGAACCTACATAGCCTTTATCTGAGCGAGAGAAATCATCTAATGCTGTAATTTGTTCGATTAAGAAATCATCATCGGCATCAATAGTATAATTACTTTTATTGGTTTTATAACTTTCTTCGACCAGCACACCAGATAAATCTACGGCAATTGAAAATTGAGCAACTTCATCGCGTTTTCCTGCTTCTACATTTTTTAATCCATGCACATAACTCCTTTCTGAATAATCGCTATCTGTTCTAAAACGACCGATTTTTTCGGTAGTTGGTAAAACCGAATAATGAACATCTTCGCTTTGAGTTGCGCTAAATAAATGATAATTCTTAAAACCTTCTAAGCTTTCAAAATTCTTAATATTGCTATATGTTTTGTTGGTTAATATTTCATTGATCAATTTATTTGTACCAATAAATAACATATAATAAGGTCGATCAGTCTCAATATTAACACCTCCACCACTGTATGGATAATATTTTCCTTTATAGTTAGAATTGAGTTGAAGTGCAAGCAAACTATAATCTTTGGCGTGTTCTTGAAAAATATCTTTTGTAGCATATTTAACTTTTGCCAAGCCGTCGCGCGAGTCTCGATTATTGATTGAATAAATACAATCGGAGATTAAAACATGAATAGCCTCTTTATTGTCAGCTTCAAAAATCAGCTTAATAATATCGTTGATATCCGTATTGGTTGTATTAATTTTCTTTTTATTTTTTTTGGCTACATCATATGGATCTCTTTTATTAATGAAATCCCTCACGCTTTCATCGACTGGAAAAATAACCTTACCAATATAATTAATTAAGCCTTTTTCGTCACTTTTGCTCGAAACTCGGGTCAATAAATCATAAACAGCCTCTTTGAAATCAGATCGACCAGTTGTATAAGGATACATACTTGCGCTGCTTTCCATATAGAGTTTGAATTGTAGGTCGCTTGTGTTTGAGTTAGACGAAGTGTTATCTGCGATTTCAGCTTTAATTTCGGGTGTTCCTGGGTTATTTCTGCGATTTTCAGCTACTTGTAGTATATAACTTTGCAAACCTGCATCTGTATCGCAATCACAAGAATATGAATTATTGGCAATCATATCTGCTAGTTCATCCCATTCGTCTTGCGAAATGGAATTATCAGCATTTAGAAATGATTTTATTTTTCTATCCAATTTTGTATTAGAACTGCCTTGATTTCCACCACAAGCAGTTATAAATAAGCTTATTATCAATAAGATTGGGAAAGATTTGATTAAGAACAATTTATTCATATTAACGTATTGAAAATAAAGAATTTTAGTCTGATTAATTGAGACTTAAATATAATAATAATTTTTATATTTAGAAGTCGAATTATATTAAACCCCATTTTCTAGGGGGTAAAAGCTGATTGCACTCTAAAAATCAAGTGTATTTTAGTCACAACCTAATTGTGGATATTCTTCTATAAAATCTCGTTCATAAGTGTAAAGATTGTTACAGAATTGATCTACTTGAAGCAATAAAGCATTACTAGTGAGTTTTTCGGTTACTTTTTGACCAAAACTCCTTTTACCTAAATACCAATTACGGTTATCATTTTTATCTAGTACTTGCTTTAATAAATGATTAGTGCCAGCGATTGGTTTGGTATACACTTCAACAGGTGCATTGTCATCTTCGTAAGCATAAATGATTAAATGTACATCACTTTCGCCTTGAATTAGACAAGTGAATTCCTTTTTTTCCTTGTTATTCTTTTTGCCATTAGGTACTAAATTCATAATGACAGTCGAACTAAATGGCGTTTCTTTTCCAGCTTCATGGATTTGCCTGATTTCTCTGTTACTTATATCTCCATAAATATCTTTTTCTACTTGATCCGAAATATTAGAAATCCAGTTATTTTTTATAAAATAATGGAGCAATGTCGTTTTATAACGAGCAGGAACCTTATTAGAATTATAAAACTCTTTCGTTTCTTGATCTGCAAAAATACCTTGAATAAAAGTATATTCGGCAGGAGTTACATAATATTCGCTTCGCATATAGCCAATATTTCCATCATCTGCTTTTACTTTTAGCCATTCGCCTTCATCGGCAAGAACCTGAAGTGCTTCACCTTGAGGATAGGAAGCTTCACGTACTAGCGGAGAATTGGCAGCATCTGGATATTCCCGCATTAGAACGCCAGTGAGTAACACGCGTTTTTCTTTTTTTAAACCGCCATATATAATAATAAATGCAGCTCCACCAATAAGGATTAATCCTAAAAAAATCCAAACCCAAGGAATGCCACGCCTTCGTCTTCGCTTTCCTGTTTGGCTATCAATAATAACAAAATCATCCTCTGTTCTTTTGCTTGGTTTTTTCGGTCTTTGCTCTAATGCTTGCGTTTTAGCTGCGACAATTGCCGTTTCTAATTCGCTCGGTTTGAGCATTCGTTCAATCGTTTTTTTAGCCTCCGCTTTAAGGAAATTACCTTGCTCAATTAAATTACTTAAATTGAGATAAGCGCGGCGAACAGTTGTATAATCTTGACGAAGAATTTGTGATTTGAAATCCTTAACTACATTTAAAAAAGGTGGAATATCTATTTTTAAACTTGTTTCAGGCAACTTTGGTAAAATGGAATTGAGTTCCATATCCAATTCATTGAGTTGACTTACTTGTTTAAGATGTCCTAATTTTAATTCTGCAATTTCACGCCTTTCAATTGCTTGTTCTAGCGTTATTTTTTCGGTTGTTATATTTTTCGAAAGTGCGGTTAATTTATTTTTAGCTGTGACAATATCTTCAACCGATTCAGCATAATCAAAATCTTCTGTTGTTCTTTCCCAATCTGTAATTAGTTGATTATAAGTGTCTTTTTCTGAGTTTTTTTCTAAAAAATCTAACTCATCATTTGAGCTGTCAAGGGTCGGTTGAAAGTTATTTTTTAAGGCTTTTAAAATACTTCTTTTCCTATTTTTTAATCGTTCTAATACGTAACTCTCAATATTAGAAATTTTCATAGCTTGATCAAAAGCATTCGGAAAACGAGAAATGTGTTTGGCTAAGAGTTGTTCAGAAGTATCAATATTTTCTACTTTCAATAAATATTGAATACCTATAATTAAATCCTCTTCTGTTTTAGCTTTGCTTGCGACAGGCAGATAATATTGACTAGCTTCTTTATGAAACTGATCTTGACTAAGCATACCAGCAAATTCTTTACGTGCTTGATATTGAGGAAAATCAGCAAGTAGTTTGCATGCTTTTTCAAAATTAGTTATTGCGACTTTAGGTTGTTGTAATTTAAAATAAGTTTTTGCTATTCTATAATATGCAATTCCATCAATAGAAAAACTCAAAAGCACATCATTATAATTAATTAGTGCTTCATTATATTTTCCTTCTTGATAAAAGTCGTCCGCTTGTTGAAGTAATATCTTATCCTCGTGGGTAAGCATAACAATTAGAATATTTAGGTTAAAAAATTTATTGAATGATATAATTCAATTAGTTCAAGTCATTCAATAAATCTATTGAGTAGATTTTAGTTTTAGGAGGTTAATTTACACATTCTTTGATAATATATAGATTTATATGTTAATTTTTTTGAAAAAAAACATCACTTAAATGTGTCTAGTAGTGCTATCCGTATTTAATAACTGCCTTTGTGATTACGCGCCATTGTCCTTCTTCTTTAATCGCAACACCATTATCAACAGTAATAATTTTAGTCGCATTCTTGTGTAAGATAGAACTAGATCGACAAACTGGACGCAAATAAGTATCAAAATTATCTAAAGCGCGAATCATTGTCGCAATATCATCATAAATTTTAAATTCGGCATGTTTATCATCCGTAGAAACCATTAGAAATTGATAAACTGAATAAGGTCTTTTGAAAATATCGGTCGCTTCATTACTATCAAAAATCCCTTGCTCATTTGGTATTGGCATAAAGAAATCGACTGTATGATTAGAGGACGAATCAAGGACAGGAATAATATTTGTTTCATCCAAATCGTTCCATTCGAATGTTGTAGTCTCTGAATCGGTGGTCGTCTCCGATTTAACTTCATTAGGTTCTTTTGGATCATCTAAAAGCGAAATTGGATTAAACTGATCTTGAAATTCGGTGACCCGAAATTTTAAGCGATTAAGTTCTTCTTGCATCGAAACACTTGTTATTCTAATCGAATCAATTTGTTCTTTTAGCTCGCTTAATTCATGATTACTAGCATTAATTACCTTATTTTGCTGGTTGTTATTATTTTGACGATTTCGTTGGAATGGCAAACCGTTTTTTTGTACCCAATATAGACCAAACCCTAAAAGAAGTAAGAAAAATAGAATGACAAACCGATACTTGCTGAAAAAAGTAGGTTTAGTTAGTGTAAATTCCTCATCAGGATTTTTATTGTCAAAGTTAGTATCATTTTGTAGTTCGGCATTGGCTTCGTCTCCGCCGTCTGAATTAATATAAGTATTGGTATTTGCGGATGAATCTTGAAAAGTACGAATTTCTCCTGCGACAGGAGTGACTTCTTCTTCGGGTATTTCTTCGGGATCATCAATACTCAATCCAAATTTCCGATAGGTTGTTTCGTCAATTTGGGTTCGAATACTAGGAAATGTAATTTGATGTTTTTGTTGAAAAGCAAGAATTTCATTGCTTTTTAATAAAGTGTCAATGACTAATTTGTATTGATCAGCATCGTTATAATTGGGTTGGTATTTCAGTTTAAAAGCATTTATAAAAGTGGCGAGTTGCTCATTTTTACCAAGTCTTCTTTGGCGCAAAAAAGCTTTAAGCACTGTAATAAAACTACCATTGTATTTTTCCATATTACAATTGTCTGTCTCTTTTAAAAAGACAACAATATGTGGTTGGGTGGCTTGATCCTGAAAAGAAATCTCAGCAATTCGGCAATTGATATAATCAATAGCTTCATCAAATGTAGCTTGATCTACAGTTTGTGTATGTGCGTATTGACTAAAAAAACATAAGCTGCTAATCAAACCTATTTTAAGTAATTGATACATTGAATCCTATTTGAACGTTATATTCCTTTTATAAAATGAAGGTCATAAAACTAAACTTTAAATTTAATTCACACAATAAAATTATCCAGTTATACAGTTTTTAATTTAGTTTTGCTTTGTGACTAGGCAAAACAGAGACCGTCTTATTATCAAATTACAATTATACTTTTGTAAAAATACACATAAACATTTATACTCATGAATTTGAAAGTAAAACAAATTGCATTAACTACATTTTTTTTATTGGTATGTTTGGTTGGTGTTGTCGCACAAAAACCAGCGAATGATTCCCTCTATACTAAATTAATTTTAGATCTTTTTGAAAATGACTTGAGCCGTAAGAAGCAATTAGATGTATTGGATAAAGCGCAAGGAGAAGAGTTTGATTTAGCGTACGAATTGAAGTTAATCCTTCAAAATATGACGACTAAAGAGAAAGAGGCGTTAATGAAATACACTTATAGAAAAGCAGGCAAGCCAATGTCAGCGACTAAACCTGTTGCTAAAATCTACTGGAAAGAAGTAGAATATAACTTTGGAGTTGTTAAAAGAGGAAGGGTTGTGAAGCATACTTTCAATTTTACAAACATTGGAAAAATACCTTATGAAATCCAAGAAATTGAAGGTTCTTGTGGTTGTACGGTAGCGAGTTACACGAAAGGAGTAATTCCTCCAGGTGGAAAAGGAAAAGTTGTAGTGACGTACGATTCGGGTGGAAAAGATGGCGAAAACACGGAATTAGTGACTATTGTTGGTAATAGTCATCCAGAACGTGTAGTATTATTGATTAATGTCCATGTTCGAAAATAATGGAGAATTGAGAATTGAAAGTTGAAAGTTGAGAGCTAGTTCTGTCATTCTCAACTCTCAACTTTCCATTCTCAACTAAAACTCTATTCTGCGATTTTTAAATATTCCAATACCATTTTGATCTCACCATAAGAATATTTCTCATCAAAATGTTTTTTCGCTTCGCTACTCGCTTTAGTTTTATTTTTTATAAAGAAATCAGAAATCTCATCTACCGCAAATCGTTGTACGATTTGATAAATATTCACTTGTTTTAATCCAATGAAATAAGCAAGATGATTTTCAATTGTATTTTTGGTTAAGCCGCGTTCTCGCGCAATTTCTTCAATATTTTTTCCTTCCTTATATAATCCGAGTGTAATTTGTTTAGTATTTTTTCGCTTTGATTTTTTGGGAGAAGCACTGCCCGAACCGAAGTCTAAAGTAAAAGCATCTGCAATCGCAATATTATTATTGATACAATATTTTTCGATCATATCAATAATGGTTCGACCATATTTTTTCGCTTTAACTCGCCCAATTCCTTTTATATTTAATAATGCCTTCGTATCTCTAGGCAATTGTTCGATGATTTCTAAAAGCGAACTTGATCTCAAAATTTCATATACCGCACCAACGCCTTCATTTTTTGCCTCTTCATCTCGCCATTGAAGCAATTGAGCATATAATTTAGGATGAATTGCGTTTTTAGGCACGCGATAAGCCATGTTTTCAACGGCTAATTCGCGTTGAAAAGTAGCAAAATCTAAATCTGCATTGGCTTTGACTTGAATATATCGCTGTATTTCAAACCCTGTTTTAGTGATTTTGAAACAAGCATTTTTGATGAAAATCATTTTAGATAATCGCTCTAATCCATCTTCTGTTCGTTTCTTAACGGTTTGATTATCTGTTAAAATAGGTAGTTTTTTGAGTGTAGGGAAAATTTCTTTTTCAAATTTATTACAAAAATAATTGCCAGCCCCTTTTACTCTTGACATGAGCGTTTCGTTTTCGGCTGGTAAATCATCGTTATGAAAATAATGATGAAGACTTGGTTGGAATTTTTATCCAATAGCAAAAATATCTGTTTCTAATTGAACAACTAATTTTCTGAACTCAGGCATAGGAGAAGTCGCATATTTACTTTCATTGTCCATAAAAACGCGATTAAGCCCTTTTGCAGCTCGATCTATTTCTTGAAAATCAAATAATTCCCTTAATAAGACCTGTTGATAATCGCGTTTAGCTTTCGCTAATGCGGCTTCATCTGGCTCATTTTTGCTGGCTTCATCCGAATATTGACGTACAACTCGATCCGTTTTAACACTCGAAAAACCAATCTTCGACCGTAAAACAATGCCTTCAAAACTCTTACAACGACTTAATGCCACATAAACTTGACCATGGGCAAAAGCAGATTGCGCATCAATAATTGCCTTTTCAAAAGTAAGACCCTGACTTTTGTGAATGGTAATTGCCCAAGCGAGTTTGAGTGGATATTGTGTGAAAGTACCTATAATTTCTTCCGAAACTTGCTTCGTTTTTTCATCCAAACTAAACTTTACATTATCCCAATTCACAGGAGAAACGAGAATAGAACTTTCATCATCATCACACTTTACAAAAATATCCCCATCGCTAATACGAATAATTTTGCCAATCTTACCATTATAATATCGCTTCTCAAAAGACGTATCATTTTTAATAAAAACGACTTGCGCACCAACTTTAAACTCCAAGTTTTCCTCGGTTGGAAAAATATGTCTCGGAAAATCCTTCTCAATCTTTGCTGAAAATTGATAAAGCGGATTATTAATTGACTTCAATCGGGATTGATTGATTTCGTTTGCGACACGATTATGAGAAGTTAAAGTAATATAAGAATCATTTTCCGTAGGTTTAAAATTAGGAATATAGCGGCTATTAATTGCTTTTAAAACCTCGGTATCGAGTTGATTATTTCTAACTTTATTCAATAAATCAATGAAGAAACGATCAGATTGACGATAAATATGTTTCAATTCAATCGTAATCGTCTGGGTTTTTTGAAGTGCCAAACTCCCGAAAAAATAAGGCGTTTGATAATGCTCTCGGAGCGTATCCCATTCTTGATCTTTCACGACGGGCGGCAATTGATGCAAATCGCCAATCATGAGCAATTGAACGCCTCCAAAAGGCTGAGTAGGGTTTTTGTATCGTCGCAACACATCATCAATCGCATCCAATAAATCCGATCTAACCATACTAATTTCATCAATAATCAACAAATCAAGGCTTTTGATTAAGTTAATTTTTGTCCGTGTAAAACGCCTTTGTCGGCTCGGGTCATTGACTTGATTAGGAAGGAAAGAACCAAAGGGTAATTGAAACATCGAATGAATCGTCATGCCTTTTGCATTGATAGCCGCAACGCCAGTAGGCGCGACAACGACCGATCTTTTGACGATCTCTTTTTTGACGCGATGCAAAAAAGTTGTTTTCCCTGTTCCTGCTTTACCCGTCAAAAAAATATTTTTGTTGGTATGCTGAACATAGTCAAAAGCAAGTTCTATTTGAGGATTGATTTCCGACATGATTAAACATTGTGTTTTGAATGCAACAATTTGTAAGCCTCAAAAATAAAAAAGAAGTCCTATAAAACAAAATGTTATTGAATAGTTGTGAAATAATTTTTTATTGTTTTAATGTTTATTTGTGTTTTTTAATCATTAAAAGTTGAATTTTTCTCTTTTAAATATAAAATTTAAACCTCATGCAACTTTTTACAAAAGAAAGGCACTACGCATATATCAAAAACAATTGACTTTTACACATTATTTGTTAGATAATACTAGGCTGATTTTCATAGAATGAAGGTCAGCCCTAACTTTATATTATTAGAATTTGAGTACTTCTAGCGGCTTCAATTTCAAGTATTTAGGAATATTATCTCCTCCTTCAATTCTTAATTCAATCTGATTTGGCTGTAATGTTATACTTCTAGAAACACTGTTTTCTCCGTCATCAGTAATGCATCCTGCAATGAAAATATTTTTAATAATTGTTCCATCATGATCTATTATTAAAAGACGAACATCATTTGCTGCAATCGAAGTTTTGTTATCAATTGTAACAGAATAAAGCAATAAATCATAATTTTTATAAGTCCAACGATAATGTCCGCGAACAATTGCATCCGCTTTTCCTAATCCATATTCTTTCGTCAATATTGGATCTTGATCAATTTCTAAATGATATAAATCAAAATCATTGATCAACTGAGTAGGAATTGATTTGCCTTTGTGATAATGACGACCTCCTCCGTTGATTTGTAAAGGCAAACCATCATCATGATATTCACTATCAACATTTAATTGTCCGATTTCTGTGCGAGCTTCAAAGTATTGAAATAGGCTATTTTTAGCATCTGATATTTCAGAAAAATAACTTCCATGTCCTTGATGATCGTCGTATTCAATGTATTTTGCATAAAAATTCCCCTCTTGAAATCGAACTTGAATTACTGCATCAACAGGCACGTCTTGCGTACAAGCATGATATCGAAAGTTGATTTTGTTTTTCATGGTTTTGGCTTCATACAAATGCACTACATAACCGTCACTACCATGTATAAAATGCCAAAAACCTTTTTGATTTTGTTCTAGTGATAAAGTTGTTTCTTGTTGAGAATTTTCAACTATAATCGGACGAATTTGTCTTTCTCCTTCTTTATAAAAAAATAACATTCCTAAATCATCGCAGCCAGAAAGT
This sequence comes from uncultured Saprospiraceae bacterium, assembly GCA_937125475.1. Taxonomy (GTDB): domain Bacteria; phylum Bacteroidota; class Bacteroidia; order Chitinophagales; family Saprospiraceae; genus CAKZLL01. The sequence goes on from CAKZLL010000073.1 coordinate 15,245, forward strand.
CCATCATCATCCATTGCAGGATGAGAAAAATCTATCGCATAACCAAATCGATATTTTTCTTGATCAAACTCAAATGTTTTTCCTTGAAACTCATTGATTTTGTCGTATTCAATATTTTCAACTTTGTAAACAAACTTTCCAAAAACCCAACCGATTTGACCATCAATCGTTTCTACTTCTACCCAAGGATGACCAAATTCATTACAAACATCATTGTCATTATTATTAATTAACACAAATTCTTTATCTGTTCTGCTTAGGACATTTAATAAAAGTCCATTCGACAATTCAGTAATTAGGTCAGATTTAGCGTCCGCTTTTGCGCGTAATCGAACATTATCGCCAACGATAAAACCATCATATTGATCTTGAATTAATCTTGTTGGAATAGGTTTTTTTAATGTATCAACGTGATATCGTTTGATTACTTTATCTTCTTCACGAACATAATTTTTGATTGTTTTATCAATTGATTTATCAAGTTGATCTTTTGGTTGATCATCAGAAAGACTGGAATTTTCATTATTTTTGCATTGGCAAAATCCAATGATGATAAGAATAGTTAATAATAATTTGTTCATTGTATGTTGCTTTCACAGATTATTAATAAAAAATTAAAAAGGGAGAACAGTTAAAAATTATTTTATCCAATGTAGCCTATTTTCTCTTCGTTCAATGTATTGATTATCTAATAAAAAATCAATAGTTTTAAGCACGCGTTTGTGTTTTGTACTCGAAAAAAGACGAACTAACTCTTGAACACCTCGGGGTTGTTTTTTTAGAATTTTATAAATGGCGTTGCCCAATATTTTGAAATCTTCCTCAGTGAGTTCACTTTTATTTGTACCTAAATCGACATCGCACTTGCCACATTCAGGCGCGTCTTTTTCATCAAAATACGCCAAAAGTTGTTGGCTTCGGCACTTCTCCGTCGTGGCATATTGAATAGCCGCATTGATATTTTGGAGTTGACGATCCTTCAAAAAATGATATTGATCCTTATCAATTGTTAAATTATTACTATCTACTCGTTCCTTAATATAAATTAATTGCGGCTTTTCTTTTTGTGGATTATAATCAATGATTTCGTCTTTTTTTAGCAAAACTAAAGCATTATGAATAGCGCTTTCATTAGTTTTTAATAATCGTGCTAATTGAAATTCATTGATTTTTACAAAATTATTAAACGCGCCCTGCGATGTTCTAAGAATGGCTTTTATTAGAATATCGAGCCTTTTATTTCGAATTTGATAATCGTATAATTGCTCTTTATTAACTTTAAACATTAAAGAACTCGGAACATAAACGGCTTCTGTTAATAAAATCCAACCTGCTTTTGCTAGAATTTTTAATGCGCTATAAGTATTAAAAATCCGAAAACGAAAGCGATTAGTAAAATCAACAATATCAAAATCAAAGCCTTCACCAATGCCGCTTCCGATTGCTAATTGAAAATAACTGCCAAGCGCTTGATACACTTGTTTGATAAAATCAATCTCAGGAAAAGCCTGTTCATATTGTCGTAAAAGTTCTGTTGAATCGTTATTATTATATAATAATATAGCAAAAGCTTTCTTTCCATCTCGACCACCGCGCCCAGCTTCTTGAAAATAAGCTTCCAAACTATCAGGCAAATCCAAATGAATAACCACTCTAACATCGGGTTTATCAATGCCCATTCCAAAGGCATTTGTCGCGACCATAATGCGACATTGATTATTAATCCACTGTTTTTGTTTTGTAGAACGATCTGCGTTTTTTAAGCCAGCGTGATAAAAATCGGCTGAAATTCTATTTTTCAATAAAAACTGCGCGATGGCTTTTGTTTTGCGCCTATTTCTAGCATAAACAATACCTGAGCCTTTGACTTTGCGAAGAATATCCAACATTTTATTGAACTTATCCTCCTCTTTTAGTACAACATACGCCAAGTTCTCCCGAGCAAAACTTTGTTGAAAAATATTTCCATCCTTAAATTCTAATCGTTTCTGAATATCTTCTACCACTGTTTTTGTGGCAGTTGCCGTCAATGCCATCACTGGCGTTTTGGGGATTAATTCCCTAATTTCCGCGATTTGCATATAAGGCGGGCGAAAATCATAACCCCATTGCGAAATACAATGTGCTTCATCAACTGCCAATAAACTAACGTTCATTTTCTTGATACGTTCGCGAACAATATCCGTTGTTAATCGTTCGGGCGAGAGGTATAAAAATTTCACATTCCCATAAACGCAATTATCGAGCATACGATCAATTTCGCGATAATGCATGCCTGTGTAAATAGCAACGGCATTAATATTTCTTTTATTGAGGTTCTGAACTTGATCTTGCATTAGAGCAATCAAGGGCGAAATGACAATACAAATTCCTTCTTGTGCCAAAACAGGAACTTGAAAACAAATAGATTTCCCTCCGCCTGTTGGTAATAAAGCTAAAGTGTCTTTTCCGTCCAGCACAGATTGGATAATCTCCTCCTGTAATGGTCGAAAAGCGGTATAACCCCAATATTTTTGTAGAATGTCAAGCGGTTGTAAGGACATGAATGATTGGAATATCAATTTTGGAAAAGCGCAAATTTACATAATATCGGTTGGACTTAGGTCGAATTATTATAATTTCTTGGCTTATTCTGACAAAAAGGAAGATTAATTTTAGTGAAAAACTACTACTTTTTAGATGATTTCCTTTAAATTTAATTTAATTAATTTCGTATTTAATGAGTTAGATATGAATAGAATAAATATAGTTAAATTTAGGGATATTATGTTTTTTCCTTCTTATGTCAGAATTTTGTTTAAAACCATTTAATATTTGATTTCTACTGGTTTAGTTCCTATTTTTATCTAAAAATAAACTACGGCTAATTTAAACGATATGTTACGAACTAATTTTTTATTCATTTTATGCATATTTATTCTCACTAATTATGGATGTGAGACTGCTTCTCCTGAAGCTTATAATATTACAGATCATTATATTCCATGTGGTTGGATGGGGTGTGGAGCAAGCGATTCGGAAACAATTGTAATTGATGAAAGACATGGCGAAGATCCTCATTCTGGAGCTGATTGCATTAAAGTTGACTTTAAATCTTGCAATCAAGATGATACTGGAATTTATTGGATCAATAATCATGAAGGAGGACGTTGTAATTGGGGAGATGTACCAGGGAATAATTTTTCAACAATAGGTTATACTAAGTTAACTTTTTGGGTAAAAGGAACGACAGGCAAGGAGTTGATTAAATTTGGTATTGGAGGAATTAAGAAAAACGGGAAATTACATAAAGATACTTTGTCTGTTTTTGAATCAGTGAGATTAACTAAGAATTGGAAAAAGTACACGCTTAGAATTGGGGAAGAAAGTTTACATTCAGTGATAGGCGGTTTTTATTGGTACGCGCTTAATAGAGAAAATAAAAATGGCGGGGTATTTTATTTAGATGATATTCAGTTGAGATAAAATAAATGGTTGACGATTAACGATATGCTAATCGTCAACTATTTATTTTATTTCAATAACTCAATATATTGTTTGATAGTACTTTCCAAACCATCATATAAGGCATTACTAATTAAAGCATGACCTATCGAAACTTCATCCAAATAAGGCATGTTTTGTTTGTAATAACGCAAATTCTGTAAATCTAAATCATGTCCTGCATTCACCTCTAAGCCTAATTCATGGGCTAATTGGCTGCATGCTGTATGTTTCGCCATTTCTTCTGCTCGCTTTGAAGTGTGAAATGATTTGGCAAAAATGCCTGTATATAATTCAATTCGATCTGCACCAACTTTTTTAGCACCTTCGATAAACTTCGTTTCTGGATTAACAAAAAGGCTTACTCGAATACCAGCTTTTTGCATTTCTGCGATGACTTCCGTCAAAAAAGCAGCATTTTCGATTGTATCCCAGCCAGAAGTTGAGGTTAATGCTTGAGGTTTGTCAGGTACTAAAGTACATTGATGCGGCAAATTAGTTAGAACCAAATCCATAAAATTAGGAATTGGATTACCTTCAATATTCAATTCTGTTGTGACGATTTTTTTCAGTTTTGGAATATCATCATATCGAATATGGCGCTGGTCAGGTCTTGGATGAACGGTTATTCCTGCTGCTCCAAACGCTTCACAATCTTTAGCAACTTGCACCAAATTAGGCAAGTTTTCGCCGCGAGCATTCCGAATCAAAGCCACTTTATTGATATTTACACTTAGATTGGTTATCATTTTATTCTAATTTAAAAGTTTTGAATAGTTTGGTTAAACGGATTAGAGCGTCGATTGGAATGCAATTTCCATAAAAAAAGGAACAATTCATCCATTTTATGTTAAGATTTATAATCTTATTAATAATAACAACTTTTTCATCTAAATTTAATATCTAAAATACATTATATTCGCGCTTCAATAATAGTTGATGCTTACAATTATTAAAATTTGATTTTGAAAGGAAGTTAAAAGCCAAATTTTTCTACTTATTGAAAAAAGCTTCTCTGAATCGAAAAATTAAATTAAATTTTATAAGAAAAAGAGTATAAATTTTTTATACTTGAAGAATAATCAAGATTATTTTCTTCCACCTAGAAAATAAACTACCTGAAGTCAAATAAATTCAATAACAAAGCGTCGATTATATAACGCTACAAAATTCTAAATCACCATGTTGACAGGTGTAATTCTTATTTTTATTATTGGCTATATAGTCATTGTGTTTGAACATCCTTTGAAAATTGATAAAACGGTTCCAGCGATTATCATGGGAGCGTTATGTTGGGCTGCGATTGCAGGAGGACATTTACCGCTCGTAAATACTTCTCATATTATTGCTGATCAGGAAAGTGTTTTGTTACATCATATTGGTAAAATTGCAGAAATTCTGTTTTTCCTCATTGGTGCAATGACAATTGTCGAATTAATTGACTTACATCATGGTTTTTCGGTAATTACTAACCGAATGAAAACGACCAAAAAGAGTACAATGCTTTGGCTAATTTGTATTCTAGCATTCTTTTTATCTGCTACATTAGACAATTTAGCGGCTACAATCGTACTCGTTTCATTGTTGCGTAGATTAGTGCCACAGCGTGAAGAACGAATTTGGTTCATTAGTATGGCAGTAATCGCGGCAAATGCAGGTGGTGCTTGGTCTCCGATTGGTGATGTCACGACGACAATGCTTTGGATTGGAAAGAAAGTTTCTACTGAAGGTTTAATCACTCATTTAGTACTTCCTTCGATTGTTTGTACTTTAATTCCAGTACTTATTGCCTCAAGATTACCAGCCTTTAAAGGGAATATTACCCCTTCTGACTACGATGCAGAATCAGGTAAACAAAACGAGTTGGTATTAGGAAGTAAGCGAATTTTAGCTTTTGGTTTAGGTGGTTTGGTCTTTGTACCGATCTTTAAATCATTGACACATTTACCTCCTTATGTCGGTATGATGTTGGCTTTAGGTGTAGTTTGGTTAGTATCTGAATTGGTTCACCGAGAGGAATCTTTTGACAAAAAAGAAATGTACACAGCGCATCACGCGCTTTCGCGTATAGAAATGTCTAGTATTTTGTTTTTCTTAGGTATTTTAGTGGCTGTTGCCGCGCTTGAGAGTATTGATGTAAGTGGAGCAGTTCTTGGAGAACATGGTACTGGATTATTGATGTCATTAGCAGAACAATTGCAAGAAGCTATACCAAATACTAATATTGTGGTCATTATGCTCGGAGTTTTATCTGCGATTATTGATAATGTTCCGCTTGTAGCGGCATCTATGGGGATGTACACGTATGAAATGGATCATAGTTTATGGCACTTTATCGCCTTTTCAGCAGGAACAGGTGGTAGTATGTTGATTATCGGTTCGGCTGCTGGTGTAGCTGCAATGGGTATGGAACGCATTGACTTTATTTGGTATTTGAAAAATATTGGTTGGTTAGCAGCAGTAGGTTTCTTATCTGGTTGTGCGGTTTATATTGGATTAGCAGCAGCGTTCGGTTGGTAGAATTAGTTGCCAAAATTTAAGAATAAAAAGCCATGTAATTGACAAGATTACATGGCTTTTTGATTGTTAATATATAATGCCTAAAAACATTCCTTGCATTAGAGTTGTTTCTTAGAAAAATCAATGTAATTTTGTAGGAACTTATTTAGGTTTTTTTATAAGATCAAAATGAGTTTTAAAAGATGATCTGGAAAATAAAAATGCTGAAAATGTTTTTTAATTTCCTTTAAAATAAAAAAGATGTTTGAATTACCGATAGTTGAGAAAAAAGAAGCTAGAGCACGTAAGCCAAAATGGCTTCGAGTGAAAATACCTTCGGGAGAGAACTTTAAGCAAGTTAGAAATATCGTTAATGAATATAAGCTGCACACTATTTGTCAAAGCGGACATTGCCCGAATATGGGGGAATGTTGGGGCGAAGGAACAGCTACTTTTATGATTTTGGGTAATACTTGTACCCGTTCTTGTTCTTTTTGTGCAGTCAAAACAGGTCGCCCGCCTGAATACGATACGGATGAACCACTAAGAGTTGCGCAAGCTATTCAGTTGATGAAAGTGAAGCACGCGGTGATTACTTCCGTCAATCGAGATGAATTGAAAGATAGAGGTGCTTCGATTTGGTATGATACGGTTAGAGAAGTCAAAACTCTTTCGCCTTCGACGACAATTGAAACGCTTATTCCTGATGTTCGTGCGAATTGGAGCGCGTTAGATACGATGATTAGCCCAGGACAAGAAGTCGTTTCTCATAATATGGAAACGGTCAAACGTTTGTATCGAAAAGTAAGACCACAAGCAAAATATCAGCGTAGTTTGGATCAAATCAGACGCACAAAGGAATTTGGAAAACGTACAAAATCGGGTATTATGGTCGGTTTGGGCGAAACTCAAGATGAAGTTCTAGCGGTTATGGATGATTTATTGGAGCATGGTTGTGATGTTTTGACTATTGGTCAATATCTTCAACCAACTAAAATGCATATCGCTATTGCGGAATATGTTCATCCAGATGTATTCAAAATGTATGAGGAAGTTGGTTTGGAAAGAGGGTTTGATTTTGTAGAAAGTGGACCGCTTGTTAGATCGTCTTATCATGCTGAAAAACACGTTTTTCCTAGGAGGAGCAAATAAATAATAAAAAATATTTAATGTAAATTATAATTTCTAAAATTAAAAAAAAATGTTAAGATACGATAAATCAGACGATAGTTATTCTCAGGAAGTCATGGATTTTTTAGTGGAAATCGTTGATAGAGAAGAAATATCAGGAAATCCTTTAGGAATAGCAAAACAAGCATTGGATAGAGGGATAGCTTCATTAAGTACTAAACAATTAAATGTAATACAACGATTTATTGAAAGTTATCAAAATAGAAATGAATGTGATGTTTGTTTAAATGACAATGTTAATAGTTTTATTGATTCTATTTATGTTGCAGATTTTGGTACGTGTGCAGTTTGTGAAGAAGCTAGAAATAAGTTTATGGCTGATTAATATTGAAAATTAAATAAAAAGTATTTTTCCACATAGCAGAGTATCAATAATTTTATGTTATATGGAAAATAAAAGCGATGATTGTAGCCACTAATTATGACTATAATCGTCGCTTTTTATTTATAAAAAAAAACTAAGAAATAATTTGCCTTTTATCATCGGTATTGTTAAAGGGTTTTGTTTTTTTTATAAAAAATATAATGACTGTATCGAAGAAAAGGGATGATTTTATTATTGATTTTTACGGTGCTAATAAAATTATTTAATATGAAGATTATTGTAACTGGTGGAACGGGCTATATTGGCTCTCACACTGTTGTTGAATTGCTAAAAGCAGGTTTTGAAGTTGCCATTATTGATAATTTGTACAATTCAGAAGAAAGCGTTTTGGATCGAATTGAAACGATTACAAGCAAACGCCCTGCTTTTGAAGCCATTGATTTGTGTGATAATGAAGCGTCTTTATCTTTTTTTAGAAAACATCAAGATGCAGTTGCGGTTATCCACTTTGCGGCTTTAAAGGCAGTTGGAGAATCTGTAAAAAAAGCGATTTGGTATTATGAAAACAATCTAGGATCTACTTTTAATTTGTTCAAATGTATGAATGACGTAGGTATTCCAAGCATTATTTTTTCTTCTTCTGCAACGATCTATGGGAAATATCCAGAATTGCCAGTCAAAGAAAATTCGCCTAAATTCCCAACCAGTTCGCCTTATGGTTCATCCAAACAAATGATCAAAACCATTCTAAAAGATACAATCATTGGCGAAAATGAAATTAAAAATGGGATTTCTTTGCGTTATTTTAATCCGATTGGCGCACACGAATCGGCTCTAATTGGCGAAGCTCCTAAAGGTATTCCAAATAATTTACTGCCGTATATTACACAAACAGCCATTGGACTTCGAGATAGTTTGAGCGTTTTTGGTGCTGATTACGATACGCCAGATGGAACAGCCGTTCGCGATTATATTCACGTAGTAGATTTAGCTCATGCTCATGTTAAAGCGTTGCAACGTTTAGTAAATGAGGAGAATGAAACAGATTACGAAGTGTTTAATATCGGTGCAGGTAAAGGCTATTCTGTTTTGCAAGTGATTGAAGCGTTTGAGAGAATGAACGATGTGAAAGTTAATTATAAAATCTCGCCAAGAAGACCAGGAGATGAGCCGATGTTTTATGCGGATTCTACATTAGCACAAGAAAAATTAAACTGGCAAGCAGAGCTAAATATTGATGAAATGGTCGCATCAGCTTGGAAATGGGAAGCATATTATCGAGAACATTTACAAAAATAGAGGTTTCAATATGATAGGAATTAATATTGAAACGCTTATTTTTGTAGAAAATTTATTGATTAGTAAAAAATAATGAACTGCTTGTGATTGGATTTTCTTAATTACAAATGGTTTATTCTAAATAGAGAATTATGAGTGAGGCTAAAGTGGCAGTAACGAAAGATATTATTGTTAGAGTAGGTTTGGATGCAAATAATTTACCTGTGAAAATGGAATGGCGCTCTAGCGACGAGCCAGCAGGAAATATGCACGAAATCAAAGCAATGGTTTTGTCAATGTTTGATAAAGAAACTAAAGACACGATGAAATTGGATCTTTGGACAATGGATTTTCAAATGAATGAGATGGATAGATATATGTATCATTCTTTGCGCTCATTGGCGGATACTTATTATAAAGCAACGAAAAACAAAGAATTAGCGAATAAAATGCAACAATTCGCTAATCATTTCGGAGAAGAAACCGAAGTTTTAGCGAAATAAAGGCATAATTAGTCTAGATTATCCTGCATCAATCCTCATCAATTCCCTAAATTGATGGGGATTTATTTTTTATAACACAAAAAACTGAAATAATGGGAAAGCTATTTAAGCTGATGCTTGGTATATTGACTGTATTACCGATTTTTTATCTTATATTTTTTATAATGAACTTCGTGAATTTTCCAGATCTAGGAATAGATTTTGACTTGATGTTTGACTTACATGTTGCTGTGATATTCTTGTTATTTGGGTTGACTATTTATTACCTCATTCATATTTTCTCTACAAAAAGGTTGGAAGGCGAGCAAAGAATATTATGGGCAATATTATTTTTTGTTGGAAATATAATGGTTTATCCAGTGTATTGGTATTTACATATTTGGAGTGATCCAAAGAAAAAAATACTTTAGAATTGTGAAATTCCTTGTTATTGATACTTAAATATCAACAACAAGGAATTTTTGTATTTATGCCCTAGCACAGAGCTTGAGTGAGGAGCAATTATCTATTAAAATATTGCCTTTATAAGGCGTTTCAGTAGTATAATATGCTTCAATGACTAAATATTTAACTGCCTTTTTAGGAGATAAAATAAAATCATATTTCTTCCAAACAGCGTGATCAACTGCGCCTGTTTCTCCTAATAATTCCCCCTTACTACACTTTGAATTACTGCCCCAAATCCGAATTCTAGCAGCTTTGCTATATCCAGAGTACCCGATTGCTTTCGCTAAAGATAGACTAAATTCATAGCATTTCTTAGGCTCAAGTGATTGTTGAAGTGTTTGTCCTAAATATTCCCAAGTATTATCCTCTCGAACAATTAAGCCGACGAAAGATTTTCCATGTGCAGGTGTTGCTTTAACGCCCCAATATCCAGGTAATAAATCTGGTGTGGAATATTTACCGCAAGCATCCCAGCCTGTTGGTGTTGTAGCATCCTGTGGTTGTCCTTCAAAAGATGGATTTTCTAACAGAATACTTTGTGGTGTGGTTGGTATAGTGAAAAATAAACTCACTAATATTACAAATTTTAACATGGTTTGTTATTGTAGCTCTTTATTAAAATCTAAATTATTAGACGCGATATTTACTGAAAAGATACTATTATAAAATTAAAAATAAGTCAAAGTAAAATCATATTTATTTTATTTTAATTTTTTTTTGCCTTAAAATTAACTGATTATCTATTTTGTAAATAAAGATATAAAAAAATAATAATAAACTCTGCTACAAGATATTGGTATTAATAATGTAAATAAAGGGTGAAATATTGTATGAAATAAAAAAAATAAACTTTCAATCAAAACTGAAAGTTTAAAAAGTTGTTATAAATTCTATACAAATCTTTACCTTTGTTTAATAAAATAAAAGAACAGATGAATACAGCAGGAAATATAGCATTGTTGCTTAAAGATGAAACGCTTTCAAAGGATTTAAAAGCCATCGCGCAGAAAGTGTATAATGAAGAGCGGATCACGCCCGCAGAGGGCGAATTGCTTTATGAAAAAGCAGATTTAGGCTTTGTTGGTACTTTGGCGAATTATATTCGAATGAAAAAACATGGAAATAAAACTTATTTCAATCGAAATTTTCATTTAGAGCCAACGAATGTTTGCCTTTATACTTGTTCTTTTTGTTCCTATTCGCGTTTAATCAAAAAACGCTCAGAAGGTTGGGAATATACATTGGATCAGATGATGGATATCATTAAAAAATTTGATGATGAACCTGTTACGGAAGTTCATATTGTTGGAGGCGTTATGCCGCAATACAATTTGAAATTCTACAAAGATCTATTTGAAGCAATCAAAGCACATCGCCCAGAATTGCACATTAAGGCACTCACGCCAGTTGAATACCATTACATTTTCAAAAAAGGAAAAGTCTCTTACGAAGAGGGTATGAAAATTATGGTCGAAGCAGGTTTAAATTCTATGCCAGGTGGAGGAGCTGAGATTTTTCATCCAGAAATTAGAGATCAGATTGCAGGTGGAAAATGTTCAGGTGAGGAATGGTTAAAAATCCACGAAATAACTCACAATTTAGGATTAAGAACAAATGCAACGATGCTTTATGGGCATATCGAACGCTACGAACACCGAATTGATCACTTAGAGAAATTGCGTCAATTACAAGATAAAACAGGCGGTTTCCAAACGTACATTCCATTGAAATTTAGAAATAAAAATAATGAAATGTCTCATCTCGATGAGGTTAGTGTGATTGAGGATTTGAAAAATTATGCAATTGGACGTATTTATTTAGATAATTTCGATCATGT
>CAKZLL010000074.1 GCA_937125475.1 uncultured Saprospiraceae bacterium
ATAAGTTTTGGTTTAAAATTCGTGATAATAAATCAAGGAAATGTTGGTTATTTCCTTGATTTATACGCATTTCAATTGAGGAGAGCGTATAAATTCAAAAGAAAGATTTTATATGCGTCATCTTTAATTGAAATGCGTATTATTTAATCTTTTTTATTAGACTTGTATGGTGGCTACTTAATTTACTGTAACAGGTAAATCTATTTGTTAGTCCGTTTTGGGACAACCTTAACTGCTGGATCTTCTTCCGTAGGGTTCATAAACATTGGGAGATCTCCATCCGTGATAATGACCTTTGCATTTTGCGATTTTGCTAATTCCATAAATGCTTCGATAGCTTTGAAGCGAAGTATCACAGGGCTAAGTCCTTGTGCAACAATTATTTGCGCATCTCTAACGCCTTCTGCTTCGATTTTTCTTCGTTTGGCTTCTGATTCTTCTTCCTGTAATACAAACTCCATTCTTTGTGCAGCTTGTTCAGCAGCTAATTTCTGCTCAATCGCCATAGCAAGGCTTCTCGGCAACTGAATACTCTTCATCAAGACTGCTTCGATTTTAATACCTCGCCCATCCAAATTAATCATCATTTGTTTTTTAATCGCTTCTTCTATGGTCGAGCGTTCTCCACTATGCATGTCTTTCGCCAAAAATCGAGAAGTCACATCTGCTATTGCGGAACGAAAAACAGGTAATATGATATTCGCTTCATATTCCATTCCGATTTGGCGCAATACTTCGGGTGCTTCTTTAGCTTCGATACGATACAAAATAGAAATGTCTGACAAAATACTTAATCCTTCCTTAGAAGGGATAGTGATCTGGACTTCAATGTTATTTGTCTGTGTAGATACTCTTTCAATAGTCGCAACTAATGGATTATAAAATTTTAATCCACTGGTGTAAGCTTTATTATTGTACTTTCCTAGTTGGCGCTTTACTCCAACTTCTCCTTCTCGTATTACAGTGCATTGTGTGAATACAGTTGCAATAATGGCTATTAATAACACAAATACGATCTTTCTTTTCATTGCTTTATGTTTTAAATTTTTAATAACACTCTCTCTTTTAAAAGTAATACTATCATAACACAAAGCTTTACGTTTTGTTTTTTAATATTTACTTTTTTTTAAAAAAAATAAATATTTATAAAAAAAAGAGAAAACTCTAGATCCTAAAAGTAATTTTTTAGTATCTAGAGTTTTCTCTTTTTTAATTAAGGGAACATGAAAAAATAATCTATCCGTTTTGCTATAAATTTTATTTCCTTGTCCCTCACAAAGTATTAGACCTGATCAGTCTACAACAAACTACCAGCAATTTTATCGCCTAATCCCATTGTATTGATTGCGCCCATAATCGTTGATAATACGCCTTTGTCTTCTCCAGAAGCTTTATTTGTCAATTGCATTAACAAATTCGACATCGTTAAATTACGTACATCTTCACTTTTCATGCCCGATTTTTCAACAAAACCTTTCACTCTTTCGATCAAGTTTTCGCTGCCATCGCCCAATAATGCGCCTTTCAAATCTTGCAAATTCGTACTATTACCAATCAAACGATCAACGGTTTTACCTTGATTAATCGCTCCCATGATGCTATCGAAGAATTTTTGCTCACCACCAATGATTTCAATATTAGCCGCTTTCAATGCTTCTGCCAAAACAGCCGCTTGTGCTTTTGCGATCTCGACTTGAACATTGATTTGAGCCAATTCGATTTCTTTCTTCATCTCTAACTGCAACTTGAACTCTTCGTGTTCTTTACCCACATCGTTCAATTTTTGCATCGCTAAAGCTTTTTCCTCAACACCTTTTGCATCTGCCAAAGCTTTCAATTGAATGGTATTTGCTTCTGCCTCACCCAATTCTCTAATTCCTTTAACTTCCGCTAATGCGCGTTTTTCCATCACATCTGCTTCGATCAAGCCTTTTTTCTCACTGACTTCTGCTTCCGCTAAACCTTGACTACGTTTAGATTCAGCCTCTGCCAAACCTTGCGCCTGAATAACTTCCGCATGCGCCAAACCTTCCTTGCGCTCTGCTTCTGCTTTCGCTTCAATTCCTTTTGCCTCTGCTATCATTTTACGTTCCAAAACAACCGCTTCGACGCTTCCATCGCGCTCTTTTGCTTCTGCTTTTGCACCAATAACTTGCGCTTCTGCCAAACCTATTGTTGCTTCTTCTGCTGCTTTCGCTTCTGCGTTAATCTTACGAGCTTCTGCCTCTTTTGATGCTGCTTCTTTTTTAGCTTGTGCATCAATAATCATTTTTTGCGCGTTGACTTCTGCTGCTAATTTCTCAGCTTCTGCCTTTTTTGTTGTGCTAATAATTAAGCTTTCCCCTTCTTGATTAGCCAAAGTTAAAGCTATTTGTTTAGTACGATCTGCTTCTGCAAATGCCTTTAAATCTTTGATTTTCTCCTCCTGTTCTGCTACTTTTTTATCAACAGCAATACGCTCACTAACGATATCTTGAATTTTCTTTCTCTCCTCCTCTACTGCTTTCTCCTTTTCAATTTGCGCCAAAGTAACGATACGTTCTTTATCATTCACTTGTAATAAACGATCTTTATCAACGCGTTCATTTTCAGTAACTTCGACACGTTCTTTATTCTTCGTCGCCACAATAATCTGACGTTCTTTATTGGCTAAAGCAATACCAATTTGCTCCTCAGTTGCAATTCTTGCACGTTCTGAACGCAAACGTTCTTCTTGTTCTACTTTATCAATTTCTGCTTGTTCTCGCGCTTTCATTGTCGCAATTTCACGACGTTGACGCTCTTCTTTTTCAGCTAATTGACGATTAAATTCTAAGATTGCTTCTTTTGCTTCTACATTTTGTTCCGTAATCGTTTTTTCTTCTGATCTACGCAATTTATTAGAAGCTGCATTCTTAATTGATGTGATTTCAGTGATCAATCGAATACCTTCCGAATCTAAGATATTATCCTCTTTCAAGAACTGTAATGGCGTTTGTTCCAAATAATCAATCGCACAATCATCCAATACATAACCATTCAAATCCTTACGAATGATTTCCATCATTTGGTTTTTGAATTTTGCTCGACTATCATATAATTTAACAAATTCAAAATTCTTTCCTACTGTTTTTAAGGCTTCCGAAAACTTGGCTTCAAAAAGTGTATTCAAGGTAGAAATATCAGAAGCACGCGCACAACCGATAGTTTGAGCCACAGTCATTACGTCTTCAATTTTGGTATTGACCCGTACAAAAAATGCTACTTTAATATCCGCTCGCATATTATCTTCACAAATCAAACCGTCTTTTCCTAATCTTTCAATTTCTACCTTTTTGACAGAAATATCCATGACTTCCATTTTTTCCAAAACGGGAATAACAATTGTACCACCAAAAGAAACACGAATGCCTCGAATTCCAGTGATTACTAATACTTTGCCCTGCGGCACTTTTTTGAATAAACTAAAAATATAAGTTATTATGCCTAATATGAATACCGCCGCTGGTATCCACCAATAAGTGTCCAAAAATTCCATCATATTCTAGGTATTTTTTTTTGAGTTTTAATTAAAATTAGATCGGTTTTATAATATATAAATTCTTATCACACTCACTTGACTGAGCGTAAACAAGTTTTGCATGTGTTATTTCCGTTACATTTTCTTTTGCTTTACTTTGTAAATTAATTTTTTTACCATCTTTCAATATTTCTAGTTGATTCAAATCATTAATTGATGCAAAATCAATCATTGCGTCTAACTGCCCCGTTAATTCAAGTATTTTAGTTGCTACATTATTTTCAGTAACTTTAAATGCTTCTTGATAAATACTATCTGTACGTTCCTTATGATACATCCTAATCGCAGTAATTTTCTGGAGACCTTCCGCATCAAAAATATTATTTGGATCTAGAAAATTTATAGGTGTTTGCTCTAAATATCCAATCGACAAATCATCTAATGTATAACCATTTAGATCAGCCTGTATTGATTCTATAAGCATATGCTTAAATTCTTCAAGTTGATCGACTAAACTAGTAAAATTAAATCGTTTAAGCATTATTTTTACTGCCCCTAAAAATTTGAATTTAAAGAGATCATCTAATGTATCTTGATCTGTAGCTTTCTCACAACCAACCATTTGCGCCACAGCTAAAATATCTTCTTCTCTCCTATTCACTCGAATAAAAAACTTTATTTTAAGATCAACCCTTATATTATCTTGGCAGTGCAGACCTTCTTTTCCAAGTTGAATCAGTTCCACTCTTTTAACAGAAAGGTCAATTATTTCTGCGTTTTCTAATTCTGGATCAATAGAGGTGCTTTCAAAACTAACTCGCGCCTCTTCAACTCCCGAAATAACAAGGACTTTTCCTTGTTCTATTTTTTTGAACATGTTTAACTATTTTTTGAGTAAAAGTTATAATGGTACTACAATATATAAATCCTTATCATCTTCATCAACTCTAACGATAACAACCTTAGTGTCTCGCTCTATTATTCCTTTTTGGTTCTCTTCTGCTTTAATATATAACCGTATATGATTTTGTTCAACCATGATTTCCAATTGACCAATTGTATTAGCGGAAGTACTTGTAACAACTTCTCCTGTCAAACCAACAAAATCAATTACTTTTGCATCTCCTCGTCTTAATGCCGCAAAAAGACCAATTAAGGGAGTAGTAATAATTTTTGTAACAATTAAACCCAAAAACAAAATCGGGATAGCAATCACTAACGGAAACCAAATCGAGCCATCGCTATATTTAAAATTAATAACAACAACCAAAAGCCACATAATAAAAGAAGTAAATGAAAAAATGACCATAAAAGGAACTTTTCCAAAATTGAAAAAACTCAATGATCCCATTAATAAACTTCCTCCCGAACCTGCTGCATCTACATCTGCATCTACGTCCACATCCATATCTACGTCCACGTCTATATCAACATCGACATCCATATCTAAATCTAAGTCCAAATCAAAAGAACCTAAATCCATCGCGCCAACGATAACCATTACCCAATAAAGCATTGATATACAAAGTAATATCGTGTAAAATACAATTGGACCAGTAGATGAAAATTCTAATAATTCATGCATAAATTTTTATAGTTTTACTTTGGTTTCTCCTATTTTATAATTAAGTACTGATCAAGTTAATCTGTTTTTTTGCTGTTGTGGAATAATAATAATTGACAACTAAGAAAACATGTTTATTCTATGAATATAGAAATTGGTTGTTCTTAATTATTTATCCCATAATACGAGTTATTTTTTAAAAAAGACCGCCTAACTCGTCAAATATCCATAAAATCTCGACAAAATGTTAAAAAGCCTTAACGTTTTTTAATAATCAATCGACTAGCCAATCATTTCTAATAATTTATTTAAAGTTCGCCAATTTCGAGTTGTCGCAGCTACTTTCAATTTTTTCTCAAAGAAATTATTATTCATTTTAGATCTCCCGTAACTCAAGGGCGAATAAAAGTAAATATGCCTTTCCACAAGTTGGGTTTCTTCTGGACTATAATTATAGGTTTTTAATTTTTCAACCAATTCTGGTGCTGGCGTTTCCGCCAAAAAAGTATAATATAGTTGTTTTGTTTCGTGTGTTTTATAAGGATTTTTGTCCAAAACCGTTTTCAAATAATCAGGTTTAACGATTAAAACAGGAACTTCAAATCCATATTTCTCTAATATTTTTTTATGAATAGCCTGTTCTAATTCTCGAATGTCCGTTAATTCGCTTTCAAAAACAATATTACCGCTTTGAATATACGTTTGTAAATTATTAAAATTCAATTCTGCTAAATGACCTCTCAGATCAGCCATTTTAATTTTTTTCTTGCCACTTACGTTAATGCCTCGAAGTAAAGCGATGTATGTATTCATAGATCAATTCCAATCTTGTTTTGATAAAAAACACTAGAAATTCAGACGAAGACAATAATTAAACTTGTCAAATTCATTAATTCCTTTATCTTCACAAGATAGTTAAAAACAATTATTTTTATAGCAATTTAATCCAATTGAAATGATACTTTCTTTACAAAAAAGGCATAGACAAATTTGGACAGTATTTGCGATTGTTTTACCTGTTTTATTTGTAATGTCCTATTTTTATATTCCAGCCCAACCTATTAATCCAGCAACAACGGATTACAGTTTATTTCCAATGATTTATAATGAAAAAGAAGATGCAAAATTTAAAATCATAGAACGCAAATTAGAATTGGAAGAGGAGATTAAGTATCAATTACAAGTCATTGTGAAAGAGCCTATTCGAGAATCTTCAACTCTGATTTATATATCAGAAAACGATAAAATCACAGATAAAATACCAGTCGGTCAAGTATTTTCAAAAGGAAGTTATACGTTAAAAATATTAGATCCACTTCAAAAAAACGATCGAGTTATTTTTTATAATCCAATTACAAAAAAAATATTTCATAGGTTATAATTTTAAATATCCTGATCTTTCAGAAATACTTTTAATTTCTAATTTTTAATCAAAAAAAGTGAGCGCAACTTATCAACCGATTTTGTGGAACAAGCATAAAAAATGGTACGACTGGACAATGTTAGGTCTAATGGTATTATTTTTAGCCATTTTTATAGGCGTGAGTTTAGCCTTATTTGGCGATAAAATAACAGGCGAAACGCTGATTATTCGAGCGACAGGCGCATTAGCGATTACGATGCTTCATGTTATTTTGATAATCGGTCCTTTGGCTCGCCTTAATAAAAAATTCTTACCCTTATTATATAATAGAAGGCATTTAGGTGTGACAATGTTTTTGGTCGCGGCTATCCATAGCGTGTTTAGTATTTTGCAATTTCATAGCATGGGAGATACGAATGTTTTTGTCTCGCTATTCACTTCTAATGGCGATTATTTTTCCTTAACAGGCTTTCCATTTCAAACTTTGGGCTTTTTCGCTTTGATCATTTTATTTTTAATGGCAGCGACGAGTCATGATTTTTGGTTGAACACCCTTAGCCCAAAAATCTGGAAAACGCTGCACATGTTTGTTTATTTGGCTTATGCCATGTTGCTTTTCCATGTGATGCTGGGCGTTATTCAGTTAGAAAAATCGCCTTTTATGGTTATTTTGCTAGGTATTGGAATGATCATGATCATTTATTTCCACCTAAAAGCAGGTTATCGACAGGCTAAAATGGGCAAATTAAGGGAAAAAATTGAATTAGCTGGTTTTGTTCAGGTTTGTACACCAGAAGAAATTGACGAAAATCGGGCGCGTTTAGTCGAAATCAATGGACAAAGCATTGCCATTTTTAAATATGAAGGTAAATTATCTGCGATTAATAACTTTTGTAAGCATCAAAATGGTCCATTAAGTGAGGGAAAATTTGTAGATGGTTGTATTACTTGTCCTTGGCATGGCTATCAATATTTGCCAGATAATGGCTCGTCTCCTCCTCCATTCACCGAAAAAGTATCTACTTATCACCTCAAATTGATTGATAATGAAATTTGGGTCAATCCCAATCCAGAGCCAGAAGGCACTCATATTGACGCGATACTAATTTCCTAAATTTCAATTTAATTCTTAACGCATTATTATAAAAAGATGGCATCAAAAGATGATTTTTATATAGGCTATTTGCCCCATGTTCCTCAACCAATTGCTAAATTAATTCGCTTTTCGGTAGGTATAATGATTATTGGTGTAATCATTTTCGCTTTGGTATTAGCCACAAATCAATGGAATTTGCAAGCCAATGATTTTGAATTTGGCAAAACCACTGAGTTAACAGGAGTTTTGCAAGCTACACCTGTGCCTAATTTAATTATTGATAATGGACAAGATATTCATGGAAATCCTTTGTATCAAAGTGTTTTGCTGATTGGATTAGGCAAATTTGGTGCGGATAGTTTGGTTCAGCATTTTGAAAATCAAATCAAAACACCTCTAAACCAAACACAAGTAACATTAAAAGGAACATTAATTTATAGCGATGGAAAAACGCTTTTAGAGTTGACTGACGAAGAAAATGCATTCGTTTCTTCGTCTTCTTTGGATAGTGCTATCTCACTTCCGCCTATTCAAAAGATAGGCAAAACAGAACTCAAAGGCGAAATGGTAGATTCCAAATGCTATTTTGGCGTAATGAACCCTGGTCATGGAAAACCGCATCTTTCTTGTGCGGTTCGATGTGTTTCTGGTGGTATTCCTCCTGTTTTTTGGACAAAAAAAGCAGATGGTTCTACAGATTATTATCTGGTTTTGGGTAAAAATGGAGAAGCAGTACAACAAGAAGTTTTGCCATATATCGCTGAACCTGCTTGTATTACAGGCGAAATTATGATGTATTTGGATTGGAAAATTATTTATACGGATACGGATAATATCAAACCAATGGGCTGTTCTGGATTGTAAAACAATTATTCAGTCATAAAACTTAAAAACTATGTTATTCAAGACACACATTAAGACCTTATTTTTCATTGCCCTTATGCTAACTTTTGGGGCGTGTTCTAATTCAGAATCTTCTAATCATAATTCTGACGCTGAACCAACAGATCAATCTTCCGATAATCAAGATAATGAGGCTACACAAGGCGAAACAATCACTGCCATTTCTGCAACACTTGACAAGGAAGCCAACACGGAAATCAAAGATGGTGTTGGAGGTAATCTAGCCTCAATTTTTGATTATTATGCTGCTCCTAGCGAGGATTTTGAAAATTGGTCTGGAAAGCTATTTGGAAGATGTTGCACTGAAGCGGATATGACTTATTCGGAAGCCTTATCTTTTGATTTCTCGACGGATACAGACAATCCTAAATATCCATTAAAAAATCTTTCAGATACAAAATATAACACGGCTTTTGTTTTTACGGAAGACCAAGATATTCAAATCAATATCAAACTAAGTCCTTTTAATAATTATTTTGAAAAAGGTAATCCGAAAGCACCTAGCGAATTATTAAGTGATGATGATATTGTACTTGCTCCATTTACAATCAGTTTAATTAATGGTTATGCTAAATCGAAAAGCACTTTTGAGACCAATAGTCGAATTAAGAAAATGGATGTTTTACACAATGGAGCATATAAAGGAACAGTTGAATTGAAAGATATTGCTGACATTCAACAATTTAGCTTAAATATTGAGTTCAAGAAAAATGATACAATTACATTGATTCCTAAAGAATATTATTCTGGCAGTAAATATAAAGATGTGTGTATTTCTGAAATTCAATCGAATTTAGGAAGTATTGCCCATTCTAGCATCAACGAAAAATACAGTTTTCATTAAAACCGTAGGGCAAAGGCATGCCTTTGCCCTACCATATCATATCACGTATTAAACAATCATAAAAAACGTAAAATCTTAGAATAATACTTCTCTAGGCGCGATGATGTTAGGAATTGGTTTAATCGGTTTTGTAAAAATGGGGATTGAAATGTCAGAATTTCATGGTAAAGAGCCTATTCAATAAACAAACCTTTAAACCTATTTTTCCATTGTGCTTTCAAATTCTTACAATTAAACATATCACCTGATAATTCCTTTTCCAACAGTCTGAATTAAATCTTGGGTATTTTGAATATCCAATTCCAAATCATCCATTTTCTGAAAAGTCCGATTTAAAATAGCTGTTTCAGAATCTTTGATGTGTTTTTTAAAAATTTCGGGCATTTCCTTTAAATATTTATAGATGATTACCAGCGTTTCTTGGTGAATTCTGCTACTAGACCCGTTCCTTTTTGTTCAAAGACAACACCGTCATTCCAAACACATTTTTGTGTATCGTCGCCCTTGATCCGATCATGCAAGCGAACACTTAACCTGTTTGATCAATGATTTTTTGCGAAAGCTTTAAAGCATCATCAATATCATTTCGGTTAATATATTTCTTTGCTTTTGCCTTTTGCTGCCCTAGGCGTTGAACTTTTATAGCTTGCTCTGTGCTTTGTTGCGTTGTTTTGTTTATTAAGGTTGTATTAAAGCGTCGAATATCTTGAAGGCATCCGACGCTTAGATTCTAAATTTCCACCCAAAAAGCGTTAAAAAAGCAAGGTTTTTATCTTTTTCTTGCTCAAATGTAATATTTTGATGATTTTTACTTTTATATAAGGAAGAATTATGAAACACACCATAAAATCATATCAAAATAGCTAATTGCAAGAATCTCACAATAAAAATAGTTAAGTGATCAATCTATACATCAAATAGATTAGAAAACGTCCGAACTTGTATGCCTTACAAAATAAAACATCGACCTATGCGCCTGCTGTGCTATACTTTATTACTGTGTTGTTTTTCTACTACCATGTTTGCACAACAATATTTTCCCGTAAAAGTTAATCAAAAATGGGGTTTGATTAATAAACAAGGAAAGGTTGTCGTCAAGCCGATTTATGACGCTATTGGAGATTTTTACCAATACGGTTATGCGATTGTGCAAAAAGCGGGCAAAGTCGGTATCATGAATGATCATGGGCAAATTATTTTACCTGTTAAGTTCAATGATTTGCAGATTTTAGACTCGCTCATTTTTGGTGTTGTGACTCAACGAACTTGGAAAATCATTGATATCAACGAAAAAATTATCTTAGATAATGATTATGAACGAGTCAAAATTTGGCAAAAATCCTATATCGGCTTCTCGAAAAGAGGGAAATGGGGCATTGTTCATCTATCAGGTAAAATCATCTCACCTCCAATGTACGATTACATTTCTCCTTTCCAAGAGAACTATTTCAAAACTGAAAACAATGATAAATTCGGCATCCTCAATAAAGAAGGAAAAGTAATTATTTCCCCTTCAGTTGATCAAATTGTTCTTCATCATAAGACTTTGTTTTTCTATCAAAAAGATCATAAATGGGGCTTAATCAATCATTTAGGGAAAAATTTACTAAAAAGTCAATGGTCAAAGTTTAGATTTGTTGGTCGTCATTTTATCAAATTAACAATTAATGAACAACATTATCTTTATTCTATTCATTCTCAAAAAATCATTTCTAAAAAGCAATACGATGATTATATTCCCTTTTCTAAAACACAAATCTTATTCAAATCACACAATAAACTCGGCTTAATTAATAGCTCAGGAAACACCGTTTTGAGTTGTAAATACGATGAAATCCAAAGCTATGGTAAGACGCAATATCGTGTTCGAAAAGGCAAAAAATGGGGCGTGATTGATCAAAAGGAAACTATTATTATTCCTTTTGACTATGCCTATATTGCACCGCTTCAAAAAGAAGTTTGTGTCGTTCGAAAAGACAAATTTTATGGCATTGCCAATTTTAAAGGAGAACTTGTGGCTGCTGCGAAATATGATCGTATCGAACTCAAAAACAATACCGCGCGTGCTTACCAAAACAAGCAATTAACTTTACTCACATTCAACAAAGAAGGCAATTTACACGG
>CAKZLL010000075.1 GCA_937125475.1 uncultured Saprospiraceae bacterium
GTATAACTACCATTAGTTTTATCAATGATAATTAAACGCTGATTACCCGAAGAACCATTATTAGAAACGGCGTAGAGTGTTCCATCTGGATGTATTGCTAAATCATCTAAATCATCTTCTGGTGTATCAACAATCAAATAATCTATACCTGCACCAAAAGCATTAGTAATAGGATTACCTGTAATTGGGTTTATCTGAAAAATAAAATCGTCGTTTCCATCAGAACCTATACCAACCCGATTACTTGCCCAAAGAATATCATTGACGTGATCATATGTCAAACCATCAATATCCGTCACGGTCAATGGTCCACTTGCACCATTGACCGTACCTAATATATTGATGACAGTGTGTGCACCAGTTCCTGGGTTTAGTGTTACTAACAAATTAGCGCTAACAGCATATATAATACTATGATTAGAATCAATTGCCATTGTTTCCACTTGAGTTAACCCAGTTGAACCGATTAATGTCTGAACACCAGTTAATGGGTTGACACTAAACATTCTATCTGCCACACTGATTTCATCTGAAATAACATAACAAGCGAGAGCATCTAAACAAGAACAATCTGGATCCGCACAATCTATTAAACCATCGCCATCTTCATCAACTCCACTATTACAGATTTCTGGTGCTGGAGGAGGATTACAGCTAATAGTAGCTGCCCAACCTCCTTCAGTAACAATATTATCCGAATAGAACTCAAGATAAAGACAAGTACCAGAAGAGGTAACTGTGCCTGGAGAATTGTTACAATAGATATTTAGTAAGCTTGCTGATGAATTAGTACCATCATAAATTCTAAGCTCATCATAACTACATGAAGGATTGTTTTCTACTAAAAAGGAAGTGAAATTAAGTGAAATAGGATCACTAGTAGAAGAACAAAAGGTGATTGAGTAACTCTCATTATTTGAATAATTTCCTGTACTTCCTCCCGAGTCATAAAAATTACCTGAACAAACCGTTACTGTTTGTCCATTATAAGCATCTATTTCATAGTCTGCTGTTGGTTTTTCTAATTCTAAAATATCATCAACAACTAAGTTAGTAAGATTGAAATTAGTATCAATTTTGTTGAAAAAACTTAATCCAAACACTCCTGCTAGGATTAGTGGAAGTAATAGTTTTTTTGTTAAAACCGTATTCTGTTTCATTGTTTTGCTTTGTTTTATTTTTAAGAGGTCAAACGAAAAAAGAATGTAAACTACTTGGTTATTTTTGCTCAATTGTTTTGTAAAATACAAGGTTTCTTATTTCACTCAATAATCAATATTGAGTGATTGGCGGTTGGTTTTCATTGTTTTTATTAGAGTAAATAAGGAAGGTTTTACTTGTATTTTTTTTACTTTAAAAAGTAAGATTATAGTCAAAATCACATCCAGGATTTAGCAACGATTATAAGGCTTATATAAATTGTTAAATATTAATTAGTTATTTAATAACCTGTATTTTACAAGGAGTAGCTTTTGCAAAAGCTGTTTAACTTTTATAAACAATTGTTACATACTGGTCAGGTATTGAAAAATGGAAGCGGTGCTATTTTGCACCACTTGCCAATAACGAACTAATCTTAGATCTTTTTTACAATAAATAAGATGTTTTCCTTTCTAAAAACTGGCTTTTCCTGTTTTTAGAAAGGAAAACAAGGAACTTTAAGAATTTAAAGCTCCTGTTTTGCACAATGTATTCACCACAATACATTTAGATTTTCACATTATGATATGTATTATATAATGTGAAAATTGGTTAAAAACTCATTGTTAACCTCTTGATGACTTCACAAATAACTTCTACTAATTCTATGACATATAAACCTCCTTTAGAAAAAAAACTGACTCTCTTTTATTAAAAATGGTTCCTCTCTCAAAACAATTTTTAGAGAGTCAGGTAAAGAACTATTTTATTTTTCTAATGAAGTTTGATTAAAAAATATAAGCGTTTGTTCATAATTAATCTAGTTGAAATCTGTACAAACTTAATTATAGAGAACAGTTTTACCTGCTCTCTATCTAATATACTCCCAATAGAATGTGTTAGGGGTTAGGAATAATTGACTAAAAGTAGTTGTTCATAGCATTTGTAAAATCATAATTACAGAGAACAGTTTTACCTGTTCTCTATTTGAACAGTGGTATAGAATAAAATTTAGTAGCTCTTGTTTTCATTTGATTATCAGTTAAAAGTTTACTTGGCAAATGTAAGTAGACAGAAGGGTGATGTGTGGGTGAATAACTTAGATATATGTCTAAAATAAGTTAGATAAGTATATAGAAAAGGTTAGATAAATGAGTATTTTGTTCTTTTTTTAGTATTCATCTTAAAAAAAAGCATTGATTTATGCTTTTATTCATATAATTGTTTAGTCCTAATCAATTATTTTTTAAACAAAATAATTGATGACAGTTTACTATAAAATTATTCTATTAATCTTTTTAGAAAAAGCTTTACATCCTATTTTGCACAAAAAACTACTTGAATGAATCAACATATAAAATGTATTTTTATTCTTTTACAAAGTTTATTTTTCACTTCTCTAATTCACGCACAAAACATTGATAGTTTGCTTGAAATTCGAACTACGACTTCAAATCAAATTGATAAATATGAGATAGATATGTTTATTGCAAAAGCTTATTTCTCTGAGAGAGATTTTGATTTGGCAACTACTTATATTGACAAAGCCATAGAAGGTGTACAAGGTTTTGATAATGAAAATTTTAAATTCGCTACCTATCAATTAGCTGGAAAAATTGCCCTTGAAAATAACCAATATAATAAAGCTGATTCCATTTTTTCAATAGCACTATTACATACTTATAAAAATAAAGAAAAAGCGAGGCTGTACAGTTATAAGCATACTACTCAAACTCGGTTGGGTAATCTAGATAAAGGTTTAAATTATTTATCAGAAATGCATAAGTATATTGGAAATGATACAATAAGTAGCCTAATGGCTGAGTATTATTTTAATTTGAAAATACACTATGAAGAACAAAGAAACACTTTAAAATCGCTAGAATATATCCTAAAGGCTAAAAAAATTCAAGAGCAGATTGGTGAAGATTTAATTACAGTGAATCGAAATATTTCTGGCATTTATTATTCGTTAGGAGCTTATGAAAAATGTATAGATATTCAATTGGAACTACTCGAACAATTCCAAAAAGAAAACAAGTATAAAGATGAATTACACACCCTCTATACTATTGGAGATACTTATTTGGAATTAAAAGAATATGACCTTACTAAAAAATACGCCTTCAAAGCCATTGAGTTAAGAAAAAAAGAAAACGTCTCTGATGTGTTTGGCTTCAATTATTATCTAATAGGCATGAGTCATTTGAAGCAAAATCAACTCGACTCTGCCAATCATTACTTTCAACTAGGCATAGACATCAGCTTAGAACGCCAAGAAAACAAAGAATTGGCGGATAATTATTTTGGAATGAGTGAACTTAGGATGTTACAAGGAAATACGCAAGAAGCTAAAACTTATGGAGAGAAAGGATTAGCAGGAATTAACTATGTATCGTTCAATACTAATGATAGACTTGCTACTATTTATGCTCAAGAAAGAAACTATAAAGCCGCTTATAATCGCCTTCGTGAAAACTGGACAGAACGAACAAAACAAGACGAAAATCGAGGTAACTACGAAATCATTTCTAATCTATTGAGTGAAAAGCATGAACGAGAAAAAGAAACTGTTCGCCTTGAAAAGGAAGCCGCTCAATCTACTAGAAATATTCTTGGTCTTGGTTTGATCACTACTCTTCTATTAACTTTAGGATGGAGTATAACCGTTCATCGAAATAATAAACAACGAAAACGATATAATGAAGAATTACAAGCTAAAAACGATGAACTCAAAACATTAGATGAAACAAAAACTCGTTTTTTTGCCAATATCTCTCATGAGTTTAAAACGCCACTTACCCTGATTTTAAATCCAATTAGCCGTATTCTTAAGAATAAACAACTCAATGAGAAAGATAAATTCTTAGCTCAATCTGCGGAGGAGAACAGTTTGCAACTACTAGCTTTAACCAATCAATTATTGGAATTAACCAAATTTGATGTTAATAAAGTGGAGAATAATCCAATTGTATTCAATCTAGCCCAAACTATCAACAAACTCTATGCAGATTTTAAATCTTTAGCAGTTAGTAAAAAAATACGTTTTGAAAAAGATATTCAAGTTCATGAAGATTTAAATGTGCTTTTAGATTACAACAAATTCATCACTATTATTAAAAATTTGATTTCAAATGCTATCAAATTTACCAACGAAGAAGGAGAAATTAAATTAAAAGTAATTGAAAAATTGAATACACTTGAAGTTCGGATAGAAGATACTGGACGCGGGATTCATCCTTCTGACTTGTCTCATATTTTTGACAGATATTATCAAGCCAAAATCACTAGTTCTATTCAAGAAGGAGGAACAGGCATTGGTTTAGCCATTTGTTATGAATACTCTAAATTATTAGGAGGTTCTTTAAATGTACAAAGCGAATATGGCAAGGGAAGTAACTTTATATTCATGTTGCCTAAAACAGTTGTGGAAAAAACAGCCTTACCGAATATTTTATTAGAACAACATCCTATTTCAAAAACAGTTTTTTTAACACCTAATCCATCTAAAAATGAAAAACCTCATACGATTCTAATTGTTGAAGATAACTTAGATATGCAAAATTATCTTCGACTTATTTTGCAAGATTATTATCAAATAGAAATTGCACCACATGGCAAATCAGCTCTAAAAATTCTAAAAGAAAAGTATAAAAATATTCAATTGATTATTAGTGATGTGATGATGCCTGAAATGAATGGTTATGAATTATTGACGCACTTAAAGAGAAATGCTAACTATGCTTCTATCCCAACCATCATGTTAACCGCATTGAGTGGAACAGATTATAAACTAAAGGCTTTGAGAACTGGTATTGATGATTATTTAACCAAACCTTTTGTTGATGAAGAGTTATTAATTCGAATAGATAACTTGCTTCAAAATCAAGAAGAAAAAACAGCTTATAGACAGTATAATGAAAATGAAACTACATCAAACCATCTCACAAAAGAAAATTTAGAATGGTTAGAAAATTTAGAAAATTATATTAATCGTAATTTAAGTTATCCGCTTACAGTACTTTCTATTGCAGAACATTTGCACACAAGCAAAACCAATTTGTATAAACAACTCAAAACTTTGACAGGCTTAACACCTAGTCAGTATGTCAACGAAATTCGATACCAAACCGCTAGAAATCTAATAAAAGAACAAAGTAACTGGACAATTAAAGCCATTTCATTAAAAGTAGGTTTTAAAGATGAAAAAAACTTTGCTCGTAATTTCAAAAAACGATTTGGGAAGTATCCAAGTGATTTTTTAGAATAAAATACGAGGTCTATTTATTAAAAACATAGTAATGAAAATATCTCTAAATAGAAAGTCAAGTCAAAGAAGACAACTATTTATATAACTAAACCTAACACTATAAAGAGGCAAAAGAAAAAAGAGTTTCTATACTAGCCGCTCTTTTTTCTTTTGTCTTAAATGTAATATTATTATTTTTACTTTAATTATTATTTATCTCATTGCTTGTCCCTACATCTGTACAATCAGGATCATCACAATCAATTAGTCCATCTCCATCATTATCAATACCATCATTGCATATTTCAAAACAAGTTCCAAAATCAAGTATTACAGGAGCACTTGTATATTTTGTTTCACAACCATTATTATTTTTAACTCTAATGGTATATTGACCAACTCCTAAATTAGAGAATGTATTACTTGATTGCCAAGAAGCTTCATTTTTAATGCTATAAGACAATGTGCCCGAGCCTGTAGCGACGATAACAATTTGTCCTCCTGTTTTATTTGCACAAGTAGGCTGCGTCACTGTTACACTGATAATACTTGGTTTACAATCACTATCTGCACAATCAATGAAACCATCTCCATCGTTATCAAATCCATCCGTACAATCTTCTGTTCCTGTAGAAAATCCAAAGTCTATTGTCATATCTCCATTAAAGTCAGCCCCATCATCAATTGTATTGCCTGCTCCTGTTTCAGTAATTCCATTTATAGGCTCAACATTCTCACTTAATGTAACAACAATACTACTTATCCCTGTTAAAAGTGGATTAACCGCATCCAAGCCATTATCATCATTATCTGTACCATTATCCGCTCCTGTAGTTCCTAATTGAAGCCAACCCAAACAAAGGTTCATTATTCGCAAATTCATTTGCTGGAATATGAACAAAATAATCCCCTTCTTGAATATTTTCAAAAAGATAAAAACCACCGCCTGATGTAGTGTCTTTCAATAATGGTGATGCTGTTGAAACATTAGCTCCTGCTTGATATAATTCTACAATAACATCATCAATACCTTCTCCATTTGTAAAAGCATCATTATTATCATTATCCTTAAAAACAAGATTACCTAAAGACATTCTAGGAGCACAAGCATCAAACATTGCAGAACCTTCCATATCAGCGGAAGATGGCATACCTGATGTTGTTAAATAATCCATTAATACAGTATTATTTCCATTCATTGTTAAATCTAGCTCAATGAATTCTGTATGGTTGTTATTTAAAGCAATCATTTTTTGACTGCCTTCGTCCCAGCAAATAGTTTCTATATCAATACTTCCATGCCCTGTTCCTCCAGCTAAATTATTGTCTATTATAGCTGTAATTGCTCCTGTGCTAGGATTAATTTGATACAATTTATCGTCTGTTCCATCTATTGCAAAAAGATTTCCATTGCCATCAAACTCCAAACCATCTACATAATTATTAGTTTCACTTATACCTGAAATTGGACCAACTAAAGTAGCTGCTGTAACCACTAATGGATTTGCGTTAAGAGTAGCAAGATCTATATAGTATAAATTATCTGTTGAACTACTACTATTTCCATCACCATCCATTGGATCTGCGGTATAAAACCTATTTGTATTTGGATCAAAAGCCAAGGCTTCCATCGCCCAACTGTTTGGTCTTGTTATATGACCTACTAATGTTAGAACAATATTTCCTTGATTTGCCGCAGCATCATTAAGATTGTATTTAAAAAGAGCTTGTGAATTGGATGGTCCATTATTCGCTCGTGACGAAGAGAAGAAATAAGCTTCTCCTGTAAATGTATTGATAGCTAAAGCCTCCATATCATTAGCATCACCTGCATCCCTAACCGTTGATGTTGATGGATCGTAATATTTTAGGCGACCGTAATCAACTCCTGTATTAGCATTTGAATAATCAGTAAAAGACCATAAATGCAAATTATCAGTACCTGTATCTTCATCAACTACCCAGATTGGAATTTGACTTGTTGGATTACACAAACAATCTGAATCATCAAGATCCGTGTCCCCATCAAGATCATTATCAACCCCATCATTACATATTTCTGGAGAAGAACCATCTCGATAATCTACATCGCCAGTCATTGGAACAGCATTGTTTCCATCAGCAGCCACATCGCCATCTGCATCGCCTAGTGTTGCTGGATTTGGATCATTAATATTATCATTTACGTCCCAAGTGACATTATCTGTATCAAAGTTATCGTCTAAACCGTCGTTGTCCGTATCTGTTCCAGAAAGCGTATTATCGGTATCTCCGTTTTCTTGAATATCAGGGATATTATCATTATCACTATCCTGATCAAGATAATCTACATTATCTTGACTATCTGTATTGACAGGTGCAATTCCAGCACTCAAAACAGGATTTGGGCTACTTAAATTATTATCATAAGCATCGTCTAGACCATCGCCATCACTGTCTGTTCCACTTGGTGGATTATAATTGGCAGTAGTTTGTCCTTCTATATTATCAGGAATACCATCATCATCAGCATCTATATCAATATAATTTGAATTGCCTGTACCATCAGAATTAATAGGTGCAATTCCAACACTTGCTTCTGGATTGGTATTATTCGTATTATTATCATAAGCGTCATCAAGTCCATCATTGTCTATATCATTGCCACTCGGCGCGACATAAGTACCTTGTGATTCTACTAGATCTGTAATACCATCATCATCTGCATCTATGTCGATATAGTTTGGATTACCTGTGCCGTCTGTGTTAATCGGTGCAATTCCAGCACTTAATATAGGGTCATGATTATTTGTATTATTATCATAGGCATCATCTAGACCATCACCATCTATATCATTGCCACTTGGCGCAATATAAACGCCTTGTGATTCTACTAAATCCGTGATACCATCATCATCTGCATCTATGTCTAAATAGTCTGGACTTCCTGTACCATCTGAATTTATTGGTGTTGTTCCTGCACTTAGTATCGGATCAATATTATTTGGATTATTATCAAAAGCATCATCAAGTCCATCATTATCTGCATCTATTCCACTTGGTACTGTTACAGAATTTCCTTGTGATTCTACTAAGTCTGTGATACCATCATTATCAGAATCTATATCTAAATAATCTGCAATTCCATCGTTATCTGTATCCAATGAGCATCCATCATGAGCTAATGAAATCTGATCTAAACTGAAATCATTCCCATTCCCATTTTCTTGGTCATTATAAATAGCCAAATAAATTGAGGTTGACGAACCTGAGTTGAAGGTTACTGATTTTTTTATCCAAATTGGGTTTGTACCTATAGCTGAATATGATGTACCAATATTAGTAAAGTTATTTGCACCGTCCGAACCATCCGAATCTAATTGGACTTGTAATTGAGGTGTTGAATTATTACCTCCTTGAACAAAGTATGAAAATGTATAGTCTTTATTCGGTAAAACTGTTATTGGGTTTAGGTTTCGCCATGCAATTCCTTTATAAACTAAACCTCCTGAAACGTCTGTATTATGACGTAAAAGACCATCGCCATCATCTCCCGAATCGGTTATAACTCCGAAAACATTGTCCGTAATTGTACCGTTCTTATATCCTGTAGAATAAGGACCATTCAGATAGGTCGCATCTGCTGTACTTGTTGTACTCAATGATAAAGAGTAGTAAGGGTTTGTTGTTGCATTTGGAGGATTATTTAAGTTACAATCAGTACCATTATCTGCTGCTCCAACTGTTCCAAAAGTTTCTAAAAACACAACTGTATTTGTGACACCATTACATTCTATAATATCCAAAATTCCATCATTATCATCATCAATATCACAATGATCATTAATACCATCACCATCGGTATCTGTTCCGCCTGTATTTGCAGCTAAATAACAATCTGGATCTTCACAATCTGTTAGTCCATCGCCATCATCATCTAAGTTATTTCCACAAATTTCTGCACCAGAAATAGTAGTTACACCACTAAATTCTGACGTATTATTAGAACCATCTCTCGCAGTCGAAGTTATTTTGGTTGAAGTCGTTAGACCAAGTCCTGCGACATTAAATGTAAATTCAAATTGATTTTGAGTTTTTGTGGTACTAGCTCCTGTTCCGTCATTTGTATATGTATCAGTAGTTGCATCTAAATCGCTTCCACTTCCTTCTATTCCATCAAACAAATAAACTGCGCCTTCTCCAAAACTTGTAGTATAACCTCCTGGTAAAGGACTTGGAGAAGAACCAGCATCAGCAATAAAAAACTCAATAGTTGATCCTGCTGGTGCAAAACCTTTAATTGTTAAATTATTTCCAACTAATGTAGAAGATGTAATTACAGGAAAATTCAATCGATTATTTGCCCCATTATCAGCATCTCCATTATCATTAGGTGATACACCATCATGATTTAAATCTATACCTAATCCGCCATTATCTGCAATTTGATTTCTACTAATTCGATTTCCTGTACCGACTGTATTATCAAGAGAAATACCGTGAGTTGTATTATTCTTTATTTGATTTCCAACAATCAACTCATCTGTATTTGTCATAGTTGAACTGTAACCAATGATATTATTAGTTGCACCAGTAGAAAGAAAAATTCCTCGTTCACCATTTCCAAGAACTGTTGTTCCATCTGCACCAACACCTATTTTATTTCCTGCAATGGTATTATTATTGGTTTCCAATCGGATACCATTATTATCATTTCCAGAAATAACATTGCCTTCGATATTATCATTGACACCATCTCCATTTGTTCCTACCAAAGTATTTGAAGCATTACCACTAAAAAGTAATCCATGGTTATTATTTTGTAATGCAACATTACCTGTTACATCTGTTCCAATGTAGTTTCCTTGTATCTTGTTACCTGTACCAGAACTAGATGATGAGGTTCTAAATCCGCCATCATTACCTGACATAATATTACGTTCAAGAATATCACTATCACCATTGGAATTAGTCCCGATAATATTATTATTGACTGCGCCTAATAATTGTACACCAAAATTGCCATTTCCTATTGCTGCTAGACCTGTTGCATTTGTTCCAATGTAATTTCCTGCTACCACTTGATTATCGGAATTAGAAATACGTATTCCATCTGTTCCATTTCCAGAAATCACATTTCTAAAATGACTAGCATTTGTATTCGTAGCATCATCTTTATAGCCGATATAGTTTGTGCCTGTTGCATTATAAACAGCAACACCTATAAAGGTACTATTCAGTCCTACATTTCCAGTTTTATCTATTCCAATGTAGTTTCCTCCAACTAATACATTGTCTGTTCTATCAAGAACAACTCTACCGTAACCTCTTGCGATTAAGTTTCCTTCATTCCCATCATTGACATTATCGCCATTTGTTCCGATAAAAGAATTACTTACATCCTTATATTCAATAGAATTATTTACATTGTCTGCTGCTGTTGTTCCATCCTCTTGAACACCAATGTAATTGCCCCAAACAAAAGTATTTGTTGAATTAGGTTTAAAACTTCTTATTCCTTTATAAAAGGAGTGTAAAGTCAAACCAGATATTTGAACATCGTCAGCATAAACCCTAATTCCATCAAAAGATGAATTTCCTTCTAGTTCTATGTTTAAAGTTCTTCCACTGATTGTTCCTTGCGAAGAACCTGATTGTGTATAACCTGAGATATGAGTTTTAGAATCGGTTATATTATCCAGAATACTAGTTGGTTGTATCGTATGTGTAGAATTACCTGGAATCATGAAAATAGAAGTTTCCGAGCCTGCCTCTTTTGGAAAAGAAACACCACCTGTTGGGCTGTCTTCTTGATCTAAATTGGTGTTCGCTAATTCATTACTATTCAATATAAATTGACGAAGTGAACCTTGACCATCATTATTTGTATTGGTAATTACATTATAATTGTAACCAAAATCAATGCCTGTAACACCAGCTCCTCCAACGGTTACACTTGTCACAGATTGAGCAATTGTACTTGCTGTTGTCAATGAGGTAAGTGCTGCGTTTGTTGTATTAGAACTTG
>CAKZLL010000076.1 GCA_937125475.1 uncultured Saprospiraceae bacterium
TGATGTAGAAAAACCATTTACATACATTTCACAAGTAGTCCAACCTTCTGGCTCAACAAAAATTTGATGTCTTTCTTTAGTTGCAAAACGATCTACTTTATCTTCAACTGAAGGACAATATCTTGGCCCTGTTGATTTAATTCGACCATTAAACATAGGCGAACGCTCAAAACCAGTTTTCAACATTTCATGAACTGCCGCACTTGTATAAGTAATATGACAAGGCAATTGACGATCAGGTTTAGGCGTGTCAGTATAAGAAAAACCAGTGATTTTGTCGTCACCTGGCTGTTCTTCCATCTTACTCCAATCCAATGAACGACCATCAACACGAGGCGGTGTGCCTGTTTTCATGCGTCCAGATTCAAAGCCTAATTCTAATAATTGCGCAGTAATTCCTGTAGCAGCACGTTCTCCTGCACGTCCTCCGCCAAATTGTTTTTCACCAATATGGATTAGTCCATTTAAAAATGTCCCATTCGTCAATACAACGGCTTTTGCCGAAATTTCAAGTCCTAATTGTGTGCGAACACCTGTAATTCGACCATCTTTTTCAGTAATTCCTGTAACCATTTCTTGCCAAAAATCAATATTAGGATGTGCCTCTAGCATCAAACGCCATTTTTCAGCAAAACGCATTCGATCCGATTGAGCACGCGGACTCCACATAGCAGGTCCTTTTGATTGATTAAGCATTCTAAATTGAACCATCGTATGATCGGTCACAATACCAGAATAACCACCTAATGCATCAATTTCGCGCACAATTTGCCCTTTGGCTACTCCTCCCATCGCAGGATTACACGACATTTGGGCGATGGTATTCATATTCATCGTTACCAAAAGTACTTTTGAACCCAAATTGGCTGCTGCCACTGCTGCTTCACACCCCGCGTGTCCTGCACCTACTACAATTACATCGTATTGAGCGAACATTGTTTCTATTTTTTATTCATCCTAAAATGAATGTATTTTTATTTTGTGGGGCAAATATACAAAATGAAGATAGGATTGCCCCATTAATCCTAACATCACGAGTGGAAAAAAAGTGCAAATAATCAGGAAAATAAATTATCAGTAGCGCAAAGGCATGCCTTTACACGATTATTTTTGAAAGGAAGAGGTAACATTTTAGGTAAATGAGAGATTAAACAATAAATCGACTACTCTTAATTAATGTTCTACTGATAAACAATACAATAATGAAAAATATATTCACCCTTATTATCTTTTGTACTTTAATCGTTTCTACCGCTTCTGCTCAGATTATTGCTTTTAATGATACAAATAGTTTTGAGAAATTACTAGATAAAAACGATGAGCCAGCCATTGATAAAGAGGTTATCCTCTCTCCTAATCCAATTAAGAATTATCTAATTGTTCAAAATGGACAAGGAAAAATGATGATCCATAATGCAATGGGAAAATTAATGAAAAGTCAAGTGATTGATAAAGAACGAGTTATCGTAAAAACAAACGATTTGCCAAAAGGACAATACATTCTAACCATAAAACGGGCAAAGGGCGAAAAAATAATTAAACAAATTATTAGGTAACACCGTAGGGCAAAGGCATTAAGGTGCAATAAATCGTTTAAAACCGCTTCGATGATTTTTCCCAATCGGCAATTGCATCTTATTAGAAAGCATCACAAAATTGCCTTCTACATAATTAATGTGCTTCCGATGCACGATATAGGACTTGTGTAAACGATAAAAATCATTAGAAGATAGTTGATTTTCAAAATGGGAAAGGGTACTTGGTGTTAAAATATAATGATCTTTAAACCAAAATTTAACATAATTACCATAGCTTTCGAGATAAAAAACGGTCTCCAAATCAACTTGAATAAATCGTTTATCTGATTTTATAAAAAGTTGATTTGGGCTTTCCTCCTCCGAAGTTGGGGCATTTCTCAAATTATATAATTCCAATGCCTTATTGACAGCTTTTAGGAAACGACCAAAGCGAAACGGCTTCAATAAATAATCAGACACATCTAATTCAAAACTTTCTAATGCATATTCTTGATAAGCCGATGTGATAATAACTAACGGTCTGGTGTGAAGCGTACGTAAAAAGTCAAGCCCTTTCAGTTTAGGCATATTAATATCTAAAAAAATTAGATCAACGGTTTGATTTTTTAAAAAAGAAAGCGCCTCAGTTGCTAAATGGCATTGCCCAACGATTTCTAAAAAATCGACCTCTTTAGTATACCGCAAGATTACCTCATGCGCTAAAGGTTCATCATCTATAATTAATGCTTTTAATGCCATTATTTTAAACTTTGTTCAATTTTTTTTCTGAGTTGCATTTGTTTTTTTTCTGTTACAGAATAGAATTTGATAAGGAAATTTCGATTGACTTCAATTTTCCATAAATAGCTTAATAATATATTTTTCTCCACTTCATTCAGCCTTAAAGGAAGCTTTATACCTATTATATTTCCATTCTCATTAAATTTTAAATTGGGTGCTAGTTTGTTGTTTATTTCCTTGAAATAATTTTCTTGATACTGCATTTCAGTATATTCTTCCTCAAATTTTTTCAAAATACTATAATCGTATTCATAAAGAGTTATTATTTCAAATCTTAATGAATCATCTTTTATTAATTCTAGCCCTTTGGATTTTAAGGATTCATAACCAGAAATATTTTGTACAGAAATATAATCTCTCGTTAAATTGAAATAGTATTGTATTAATGAATCTGAATTTACTTCATTGTCTTGTAGAACATCTCGCCAAAAATTACAAGCTAATATTCCATCTTTATGCCCTCCTTGATTGACTCTTACATCTTCAATATCTTTTTCCAACCCATGAGAAATTTCAGCTAATATTTTACTGGCAGCTTTATTATCTCTTCGATTTTCATTCCAATTATTTAAGGAGAATGCCATCGTCACAGCGATAAATATTG
Source organism: uncultured Saprospiraceae bacterium (assembly GCA_937125475.1). GTDB lineage: Bacteria > Bacteroidota > Bacteroidia > Chitinophagales > Saprospiraceae > CAKZLL01. The sequence goes on from CAKZLL010000076.1 coordinate 2,923, forward strand.
ATAAGAATTCAGAACCCAATTTTTTCCAATTCGTCTTTTTCATCTTTTGCCTTTTATTAAAAAATAGAGAAACAATATATAGGAATAATTAATCTATCGTAAATACGATTTTTTGAGCGAAATTAAAAATCATTTCGTCTGTTCATCTCTAATAACGGACAAAACCATATTCATCGAAGTAATTGAATCTAGCGTTAAGATTCGATTGATCCAACCAGGCTTCAATTTCATTTTATTAAAAATCACTTTTGGACTATTTCCTTGATGATATAAATCCGCGACTCGACTATAAAAGTCTTCAAAAAAGGCTAATTTTTGTTGTAATTTTTCTCTTCCTCCTTCAAATTGAGGATTATGACTACATAATAAAGCCTTAAAATCTAATTGAAGTACTTTTTTGATCGAAGCGATTTGTGTTTTCATACTTTCAGGACGCATGAAAAAACGAATATAATAATGAACATATAAATCCGCAGAAAATAACCAACCTTGACTGCGCTCATACAAGCCGATCATATCAATGGCATGTCCTGGAATATCAATGACTTCAAAGGTATATCGAGGTGTTTTTATAATCTGACCAACGATTTTAGCATCGTGATAAGCAGGGGCTTTACCCCAAGTGATATATTGACCTGGACTAATTTTAGGTGGTTTTTTTAATAATTCGATACCTTTTTTAGAAGTATAAACAGGACAATTAAAATGATTTTGTAATACTTTGATATTGCCAGAATGATCCTCATGATGATGAGTGATAAGTATTTGTTTTACAGGTAAATCTTTTAATGTTTTGATAATATCTTGTCTCATGTTTGGGTGTCCTGTATCAATTAGTAAACCATCTATAAAATAGACATGAGAAAATATTCTAGGTGGTTTAAAAAGAGATGAACCAAATTTAAAGCCTTGAATATCTTGATGTTGAAATAATTTTGTAACTTTCATTAATTATTGTGTAGGTTGATTTTTGTAAAAATACATTAAAAAATTAAAGCAAGAAATACTAAAATTTAGGAATAATTTTTGTCCAGCTAAAAATAACATTTCATCTAAGTTCTTACATGGAAATCAAAAACATTTTTTTTATTTTTTTTATGCTGTCTTATCAATTAATGTTTGCTCAAAATGTTGATAATCTGATGGAAGTATATATGAATACTTCTAATCAGCTGGATAAGTATGAATTGAGTTTTCAGTTAAGTGATGCTTATGAAAAGAATAAACAAATGGACTCGGCGGTGATCTTTTCTGATCAGGCTATAGCTTTAGCAGAAACGTTTGAAGAAAAACAGTATAAAGGTGATGCTTATTTACAACGAGGTGATTTAGCCTATTGGAGGCAGGATTATGAAAAGTCAGATTCTTTTACTCAATTATCAATTCTCACTCGATTTCTTGACATGAGCATAGTCGAAAAAAAAACTATTATGTATTCGTGATTAGGAATTGTACAGGTGCTTTCATTTGAATAATTTTTCTCTTTAGCAGGAAGTACATCATTGATTAAATCTGCAATAGCTTCTTTTAATGGAATTTTAGGATATTTTTTTGTGGAAATTGAAATACTAGGTCTTTACGAATGCCGATAAAGAAAACTCTCTTTCTATCTTGAGGTACATTATAATCAGATGCATTCAATAATTGGAAGGAAAAGTTCATAGCCAGATCCTGCATTTTTGAACATTTCTTTGATGTTTTTCAATGCATCAGTGTGTCTGGAAGAAAGCATTCCACTTACATTTTCTGCAAGAAAAAACTTAGGTTGTTTAGCATTCTAGAATGCGAATAAAATCAAAAAACAATTGCCCTCTATTATCTTTAATGCCTCTTAACGAACCTGCTGCACTCCAACTTTGACAAGGAGAACCACCGATAATTCCGTCACAATCAGGCACTTTGTTTGCCGCTATTGGGGTAATACTACGTTTATCAAGGACAGTATTTAGATGATTTTTTTCATAGGTTTCCCAAATTTCTTTATCATATTCATTTGCCCAAACTACATCAAATCCTGCTTTTTCAAAACCAAGATCTAATCCTTTTGCACCTGCAAAAAATGAGACTACCTTCATGTTTTTTATTAAGAAACAAATGGTTCATTGACAATTTTTGCCAGAATGAATATTTTTTTAATCCAGCGGTGGCTTGCCCTGTTGTTTTTCAAAGAGTTAGATCAATGGAGCAAGCCCACATTAGAATAAATGGCAAAAATTGTTAATCAACCAAACAATATTGTTTGTTTATTTGGTTCGGTTTTATGTATTTTATTAACATATGCTGCACACTTGAAGGACTAATATCAATATTAAAAACTGGAAATATTAATGATCTCTCGATATCTTATAGCCTATCGTCTATCATTTTTTATTTTTATAATTATCTTATTAGCTTTGCAGGATGGAAATAACAGCTACGATTTTAAGTCAAATGGTTAATGGGACAATAGAAGGTGATCCTACTGTCATTATAAGAAGACCTGGGAAAATTGAAGAGGCACAAGAAGGAGATATTACTTTTTTAGGTAATCTAAAATATGAAACTTTTGTTTATACAACCCAAGCTTCTGCAATATTGGTTAGTATGGATTTTCAGCCTAAAAAGCCTGTCAAGCCCACATTAATTCGAGTTGAAAACCCTTATGAGACGCTTAGTTTTTTGTTAGAAAAATTCGGTGAAGTCAAATCACCTAAAGAAACAAGTATTCATGAGTTGGCATTTATTGATACATCTGCTGTACTTGCTGAAAATATACATGTTGGAAGTTTTACTCATATTGGTAAACAAGTTAAAGTTGGCGAAAATACAGTTATTTACCCACAGGTTTATATCGGTGATGAGGTAGAAATTGGGACAAATACAATTATCTATCCTGGTGTTAAGATTTATAATGGCTGTAAAATAGGTAATGATTGTATTATTCATGCTAATGCAGTGATCGGAGCTGATGGATTTGGATTTGTACCAAAAAAAGATGGCTCGTTTAAAAAAATGCCTCAATTAGGTATTGTTATTATAGAAAACGACGTAGAAGTTGGCGCAAATACAACGATTGATCGAGCAACAATGGGCGCGACATTGATTAAGTCAGGAGTGAAATTGGATAACCTTATTATGGTTGCTCACAATGTAGAAATAGGGAATAATACAGCGATGGCAGCTCAATCGGGCATTGCAGGAAGTTCGAAGTTGGGGTCAAATTGTATGATTAGCGGACAAGTAGCAATAGGCGGTCATATTTCGGTTGCCAATGGAACAAAAGTTCAAGGGCAAAGCGGTGTTGCAAAAACGGTAAAAGAAGAGAATACAGCTTTGTATGGCACACCAGCTTTTGAGTATCGAAAATTTTTACGCTCTCAAGCCTATTTTAGAAAGTTACCAGAAATGGAAAAGCGGATGAAAACACTAGAAAAATTAGTAAAAAAACTATCAGAAGAGAAATAGTTTATCAATCTTTATTCAAATTCTCTATCTTTGGGCTTTACAAAAATCAAAGAAGGTCGTATTACTATTTTCTAATCGAATGTAGGTGAGGAAATAATGAAAATTGAAATAAGTAAAATGATTAAAATATAAATAATGAAAAGTATTTGATAATCAATTAGTTAGTTGAATAGTTTTGTTAGTTTTAATTTATGCTTTAATTTTATTACTTACCTTATCTTGATATTTTGTAATTGTTAATTAGACTTGTACGGCGGCTAGTGATTTAGCGAAACAGCAGTAAATTAAGTAGCCGCCGTACAAGTCTATTAAGTAACCAACTTATAATTTAGATCGGAAGCGTATTATAAACAGATGAATAACCAACTCTAAGGTGAATAAACCTTCCTAATATCAAGCAAGAAAATATTTAGATGAATCAGCGAACAGTTAAACAGGATGTTACAATCAGCGGTATCGGATTACACACAGGTAATTCGTCAACAGTTACTATTAAACCAGGGGTAGCAAATGGTGGAATCAAATTTATTAGAACCGATTTAGAGAAACCTACTATTGTTAAGGCATTAGCGAATAATGTTCATTCTACTCAACGTTGTACCGTTTTAAAAAAAGGAAACGCTTCTATTCATACTGTTGAGCATCTTTTGGCTGCTCTAGCAGGTTTGTGTATTGATAATGTTATTATTGAGGTCGCTGGCGAAGAAATTCCGATTTTGGATGGAAGTGCCAAACCATTTATGGATGCAATTCTCGAAAGTGGAATAGAGGAACTAAAAGAAGCGCGAAAAGTTTTTGTAATTGAAGAAACAATTTCTTATCAAGATGAAGCAACAGGAGCAGAGATCACTATTCTCCCAGCCAAAAAATTTGAAATCGCTACTTTAGTGGATTACAATTCTCCTTATGTTTCTACACAATATGCTTCTTTGTCAGATATTAATGATTTTCAAGAAATGATAGCGCCAGCTCGTACTTTTGGTTTTTTGAATGAAGTTGAAGCACTATTAGATCAAGGATTGATAAAGGGTGGAAGCCTTGATAATGCAGTAGTGATTGCTAATAAAGCGATGAGCGAAACGGAATTAGCAACACTTGCTAAAAAATTAGGTCGTCCATCGGTTGCGATTACTCAAGCGGGCGTTCTGAATACCACAGAGTTGCGGTTCAATAATGAGCCAGCTCGACACAAATTACTAGATGTAATTGGAGATTTGTCATTGGCTGGTGTAGCTATTCAAGGAAAAGTGATTGCTACAAAATCAGGACATGCTGTGAATACGAAAGTAGCGGAAATACTCCGTACGATGTACCAGAAACATGTGAAACTGGGCGGTTTACCTAAATATGATCCGACTAAAACACCGATTAAAAATACGATGGAAATCGAAGCAATGTTGCCGCATCGCCATCCGTTTTTATTGGTCGATAAGATCATTGAATTGAGTGCTAAACACGTTGTTGGAGTTAAGAATGTGACTTATGATGAGTACTTTTTTAAAGGACATTTCCCTAATAATCCGATTATGCCAGGCGTTTTGCAAATAGAAGCTATGGCGCAAACTGGCGGTATTTTAGCATTATCTTCTGTTCCAGATCCTGAAAATTGGGATACTTATTTCTTAAAGATTGATGAAGCTAAATTTAAGCAAAAAGTAGTACCTGGTGACACAATAATTTTAAAATTAGAATTATTACATCCGATTAGAAGAGGACTTTCTATTATGAAAGGAACGGCTTATGTAGGAGATAAAATCGTTTCAGAAGGTAAATTGACGGCACAAATTGTAAAAAGGAAATAATGATTATTTAAGATATAAATTCAAGTCAAATCTTGAAAACAAAGCCCCATCAGTTTAAAAAATGATGGGGCTTTGCTATATATAACTATCAATCTACTAAAATTTCTGTACTTGGTAGCCAAATATTAAGTTGAGACAATGTTGTGGAATCTATTGGATTGCCTGTGAGATCTAATAGATCCAGACTATTGCTCAAATCAGCAATATTTGGGGTAATGGTAGTAATATTGTTATTGGCTAAAATCAGCCTCTCAATCGAACTTATCCCAAAAGTTGTAAAATCAAGATCTGTTAAGTGATTATTACTTAAATCAACCGTTTCTATTTCAGCGATAATCGAAAAACTGGAAGGGAAACTTGATATAAAATTATAGGATAGATCCAGAAAAGATAAGTCATCCATATATTCTACTTCATCAGGTATTATAGAAAAAGAATTATTTTTTAAAATCATTTTGGTAAGTTCATCACAATGAATGATCGAGCTAGGTAAGTCACTCAGTTGATTATCTTCAAGATAAATTTCAAGGAGATTCGACAAATTTCCGATTGCTTCTGATAATGAAATTATTTGATTATTATCAGCATAAATCCATTTTAAATTAGTCATTCCTCCAATCGAATTATCAATATTGACTAATTGATTATGTTCTATAACTAATTTTTTTAATGCAGGTAAGTTTGCTAATGAATTATTGAGAATGGATAAATGATTGTAACTCAAATATAATTCTTGAAGTTGAGGCAAATTACCTATTGATGTGGGGAAATTGGTTAGATCATTACCAATCAAATATAACTGTTTGAGTTGAGACAAATTGCTGATTGAAGTAGGTAAGGCCGTTAAATTATTATGATTAAGGGCGAGTAATTCTAATTGAGATAAATCGCCTATTGATGCAGGCAAACTATTCAGATTACCAAAAATATTTAAGTATTTAAGATTTTGACAATTATTAATCGTACTAGGTAAATTAGAGATTAATGGTGCTCGACTGATTTTTAAAGATTCCAAATTAGGCAAAGGTTGATTAAGAAAATTAAGATTAGATAGGTTTAAACTTTTTCTAAAACTGGCTGATATATTAATTTCTTTAAGAGAAGAAGGGAGCATTGTTGGAAGATTTGTTAAACAAATATTATTTGTTATTTTTAAAACTTCTAACTGCCCTAAATTGGTCATACCAATTGGAAAATCTTGAAAAAGAATGCCACTAATGTTTATCTCTTTAAGGTGAGTACAATTATAGGTTTCTATTGGGAAAATGCTTGAGAGAATAGGATCTGTACAATCTGAACTAGCGATAGTTTCTGTGGGGTTAATCGCATTTAATATTTCTAAATGCGGCATTTTATCAAGGTTTGGAAAAATAAAATGTTTGCTTTGATTAAGGGTTTTGATATTTTTCATAATCGGTAATCCAGAAGGCGGAATACAATCGATTGTTAATTCTTCTAGCGCTGTAAGAATAAGAGAATCCATACCGATTTTAAAATCAATACTATCAAAATCTAATTCACACTGGCATTGAAGATCTAAATAACGCAGATTGATCGATGTATCTGCTCTGAAATCTTCTATTTGGCAAGCATAAGGAGAATATGTGCCAGAACAAACTGAATTATCATGGCAAATAGGAAGCGGATCAGAACAAGAAAAACAAAGGCTAATAAATAAGAGCACAATTAATGTTAATTTCTTCATGGGTTCTTTTTAAAATTAATTGGCTCTCTCTCTACTAAACGAAATTAATGATTTATTTGATTAAAGTACTTGGATTTAATAAATTATTTTCTATCGAAATTAATCACACTTACAAGAATAAGTGAAGCCTCTCCAGTTCTAAAATCAATCGTGTCAAAACTAAATTCACAATCAAATTATATTTAATATATCTTACTTGCCAAAAGGAATTTTAATATATTGAATGTTTGACTATTTTTGCAGAGAAATAATAATAAAATAGGTAGAATTGATGTTTTTCATCATTCATCTTCACATTGATACCATCAACCATGCGACACTTATCCTATATCCATCCTGATGCAAAAATCGGTCAAAATGTGGTCATTGAGCCATTTTGTAATATTAAAGGAGATGTAGAAATAGGGGATAATACATGGATTGGCTCTCATGTTAATATTATGGATGGAACAAGAATCGGGAAAAATTGTAAAATTTTTCCTGGTGCTATTTTAGGTGGTTTGCCGCAAGACTTGAAATTTGAGGGCGAAGATTCCCAACTTATTGTGGAAGAAAACGTTATTATTCGCGAATATTGTACGCTCAATAGAGGAACAAAATCAAGTTTTAAAACCATCGTGAAAGCGAACTCTTTTTTAATGGCTTATGTGCATGTCGCGCATGATTGTGTGATTGGACGGAATTGTATTTTGGCAAATAACGTTAATCTTGCTGGTCATATTGAATTAGGAGATTATGCGATTTTGGGTGGTTTAGTGGCGGTGCATCAATTTGTGAAAATCGGCGCTCATGTGATTGTTGGAGGTGGTTCGCTGGTCGGAAAAGACGTTCCGCCTTATGTGAAAGCGGCTCGTTATCCACTGTCTTATTTGGGGATTAATTCTCTCGGTTTACGTCGAAGGGGGTTTTCTTCTCAGGATATTCATAATATCCAAGATATTTATCGAGTACTTTTTGTGAAAGGCATGAATACCACGCAGGCAATTACACACATTAAAGATAATTTTGAAAATAATTCGTACAAAACTGAAATTCTTCATTTTATAGAACATTCTCAACGCGGTATTATACGAGGATTTAGATCAAATCATGGAAATAAAAATAAATAATATTAGTAAACGCTATCGTTTTGAATGGATTGTAAAACGATTGACTTTTACTTTTGAAGCAGGCAAGGCTTATGCTATTTTAGGTCCAAATGGCTCGGGCAAATCTACTTTGATGAAAATGCTTTCGGGCTATCTTTCGCCTTCTAAAGGCAAAGTGGAATTTCATTCGGCAGCGAGTAGCAAGCCGATGGATATTGATAAAGTATTCACAAGTATTAGTTATGCCGCGCCTTATATTGATCTGATCGAGGAATTGACGCTTTCGGAAGCAATCCGTTTTCATCAGCGCTTCAAGCCTTTTTATAAAGATGTGGAAGAAAAGACCATTCACGATCTTCTTAATTTTAGCAAATCCAAAGATAAAGCGGTTAAATTCTTTTCTTCGGGCATGAAACAACGCCTGAAACTTGCCTTAGCTTGTGCTTCTGACACACCCATTTTACTACTCGACGAACCAACTACCAACCTTGATGCTCAAGGTGTTGAATGGTATTTAGCGCTCATCGAACGCTTTGCAAAAGACCGATTAGTAATTGTCGCTTCGAATATCGAACATGATTACAGATTTTGTAATGCTAGTATTAACATCATGGATTATAAATAACGGTCAACCGTTCCATTAATGAAAATCTTATTAGTAACGCCTCCGCTTACACAAATTAATACGCCTTATCCTGCAACGCCTTACCTCAAGGGGTTTTTGACAGGGCGTGGCTTTGATGTATCACAGGCAGATTTAGGGATTGAGTTGATTTTAGCTATTTTTTCAAAAAAAGGACTAACTGCCGTTTTTGATTATATTAAAAAAAATCCATCTCCACTTTCTGCGAATAGCCAACGAATTTTAATTTTAGAAAATGCCTATTTAAAAACGGTCAATCCTGTTATTCGTTTTTTGCAAAATAAGGATCATACTTTAGCACATCGAATTTGCAATGAAGGATTTTTGCCACAAGCAGGTCGATTTGAGCAGCTTGATGATTTGGAATATAGCTTTGGCACAATGGGCATTCAAGATCGAGCGCGGCATTTAGCGACGATGTATTTGGAGGATCTAGGCGATTTGATTATCGAAGGTATTACTAAAGATTTCGGTTTTTCGCGCTATGCGGAACGGCTTGCACTTTCTGCAACATCCTTTGATCCGCTCGAAACTGCTCTTAATCAACCTAATCATTTAATTGATGATTTTTTATTGACCGCTTTAGATCAACATCTGCAACGTACTCAACCTGATATTGTTGGTTTTTCAGTGCCTTTTCCAGGCAATTTGTATGGTGCTTTGAAATGTGGTCAATATATTAAAAAGCATTATCCGCATATTAAAATTATGATGGGCGGAGGTTATCCAAATACAGAATTAAGGTCATTAAAAGAACCACGAGTTTTCAAATATATTGATTTTATTACCCTTGACGATGGCGAAAGTCCATTGCTTAAACTTTTTGAATACTTCGAGGGCAAGCGGAAAATTGACTTCCTTCAACGCACTTTTTTATTAGAAAATGGACAAGTTAGTTATATTAATGCTTGTCTCGATCCAGATATTCCGCATGCTGAAATCGGCACACCCGATTATTCAGATTTGCCACTTGACCGATATTTGTCAATCATAGAAATGACTAATCCAATGCACCGACTTTGGAGTGATGGACGTTGGAACAAACTCACTGTGGCGCATGGTTGTTATTGGAAACGCTGTTCGTTTTGCGATGTGATGTTGGATTATATCGGTCGATATGACAAAGCGCCTGCCGAGTTGTTAGTAGATCGAATGGAAACGATTATCGAACAAACAGGCGAAACGGGTTTTCATTTTGTGGATGAAGCAGCACCGCCTTTGTCTTTACGCGATTTGGCACTCGAAATTCTGAAACGAAACCTCTCTGTTTCGTGGTGGGCAAACATTCGGTTTGAAAAGACATTCACACCAGAATTATCTCGGTTGTTGGCTGCCTCGGGTTGTATTGCTGTTTCGGGTGGTTTGGAAGTCGCATCTGACCGATTATTAAAATTAATGGAAAAAGGCGTGAGCATTGCTCAAGTTGCCCGTGTGACGCGTGGTTTTGCTGATGCTGGAATTATGGTACACGCTTATTTAATGTATGGTTTTCCAACACAAACAGAGCAAGAAACCATTGATTCTCTCGAAATCGTGCGCCAATTATTTGAACAAAATTGTATTCAATCCGCCTTTTGGCATCGCTTTTCTATGACGGTTCATAGTCCTGTGGGCAAAAATCCAGCAAAATATAAAGTCAAGAAAACAGGCCCTAAAGAAGGGCTTTTCGCAAATAATGATTTACAACATTATGATCCGACAGGCGCGAAACATCATCTATATACGGATGGTTTGAAAAAGGCTTTGTATAATTATATGCTTGGTATTCAATTAGATAGGAGAGTAGATCATTGGTTTGACTTTCGAGTGCCAAAAACGAAACACGAGCTAGATTTAATTGAAGATGCTTTGTATAGTGGATGGAAAAATGATCAAGATAAGCAAGGGTATCGCTTAATTTGGTTAGGGAGTGCGCCCGATGTTTCATTCGATGAAGCAGAAGAATTAGCCGTTTTTACTTTTCATACTACTAAAGAAACATTTGAATTAGAATTGAGTTATGACTTGGGCGAATGGCTATTAGAAATTTTTCCAAGATTTTATATACATCAAAATAATGTCATTACGCTAAAAATGATGGCACAAGACTTTGAAACTGCTTTTGAAATGGATTTTGAAGCCATCCTAGAATCGGATATTTGGACAACTTTACGAGAAAAAGGACTCTTATTAGTTCGGTTTTAATGCTTTAAAACAAAAAGTATTAAATAACCCGAAAAAAATTAGTTTAAAACTTAATTTTTGAAATAATTTGATTTATATTTGAGGAGTAATAAATCATTAATATATGTTAATGGTTTAAAATACGCAAAATGCGAAACTTTTTTGAGTTTATTATTGTGTTTTATAAATATTATGATTATATTTGTAATGAAATAAACAAAAAGTTTAAATCATTTTAAAGCTACTCTCAAAAGCACAGTTTTAAAATATTAATTAAAAATATAAAATATTCCATCATGTCTAAAGAACGCGAAGCAAAGGCAAAATCACTCAAATTAGTGATAGATAGATTAGATAAGACTTATGGCAAAGGTACTATCATGAGACTTGGTGATAAGCAATCAGTAGAAATTGAAACAATCTCAACTGGCTCATTAGGTTTGGATATTGCTTTAGGTATAAATGGACTTCCAAAAGGTCGTGTAGTAGAGATTTATGGACCAGAATCTTCTGGTAAAACGACGCTTGCCATTCATGCTATTGCAGAAGCTCAAAAAGCTGGTGGAACTGCTGCGTTTATTGATGCAGAGCATGCTTTTGATCGTTTCTATGCAGAACATTTAGGAGTAGATGTTGGTAATTTGTTGATCGCTCAACCTGATAATGGAGAACAAGCGCTTGAAATCACTGAAAACTTAATCCGTTCTGGTGCTATAGATATTATTGTAATTGACTCGGTTGCGGCATTAGTACCAAGATCTGAGATTGAAGGCGAAATGGGAGATTCTAAAATGGGTTTACAGGCTCGTTTGATGTCGCAGGCACTTCGTAAATTGACAGGTACAATTGGTAAGACAAACTGTTGCTGTATCTTCATTAATCAGTTGCGTGAGAAAATCGGTGTGATGTTCGGTAATCCTGAAACAACTACTGGTGGTAATGCACTGAAATTTTATGCTTCTGTTCGTTTGGATATTCGTCGTTCTGGTTCTGCCATTAAGAATAAAGAAGGTACTATTGTAGCTAATCATGTGAAAGTGAAAGTTGTTAAAAATAAATTATCACCTCCTTTCCGTATTGCTGAATTTGACATTGTTTATGGAGAAGGAATTTCTAAAGTTGGTGAAATACTAGATTTAGGTGTAGATTATGATATTGTCAAAAAAAGCGGTGCTTGGTACAGTTATGGTGGTTCTAAAATAGGTCAAGGACGTGAAGCTTCTAAAAGATTTTTGAAAGATAATCCTGAAGTATCAGATGAAATCGAAAGAAAAGTGAAGGAAATCGTATTGGGTATTCCTGCTGTCGAGGAAAAAGCTGCGAAGAAAAAAGCAGCAAAACCAGCAGCAAAACCAGCAAAATAAATATTTTTTCAAAAAGATATAACATTTAGAGGAAGGATCGAACATTTGTAAAAATGTTCGATCCTTTTGTTTTTATATTAAGTACACTGTAACAAAAGTTATTTAAGACCTAGGTTCAGAGAACCGATACCGTTTGTAGTTATCTAAAATTCGCTAAAAAGACTAAAATTCATTTTGATCATATGGACGGTGTATTTTACTTATTGCTGTAATTATCTTTTTTTTAATAAAGAAAGGCGTTTTTTATTAATTTGCTCAATAAAGAATTTAATTTTTAATGAATACTCAATTAAACTTCT
>CAKZLL010000077.1 GCA_937125475.1 uncultured Saprospiraceae bacterium
AAATATCAGCACGATTTAATGAGTTTTGTAAAGACTATGGTCGAGATTTGACCTTGATGTTCGAACCAGGAAAATATATTGTCAGTGAAAGTGGTTATTTTTTAGTCAAAACTAATGTCGTCAAAGTAACACCTTCAACTGCTTTTGTAGGATTAGATTCTGGTCTAAATCATTTGATTCGCCCTATGTTTTATGATGCTTATCACGAAATTACCAACATTTCTAATCCAAATGGCAAACAACGAATCTATTCTATTGTAGGCTATATTTGTGAAACAGATACGTTCGGCTGGGACAGAAAAATCAATGAAGTCACGGAAGGCGATATTTTAGTTTTTAGAAATGCAGGAGCTTATGCTTTTATGATGTCTTCGAACTATAATTCTCGTTACCGACCTGCGGAAGTTGCGATTTATAACGGAAAAGCACATTTAATTCGTAAGCGCGAAACAATGGAAGATATTTTTGCTAATCAAGTCGATATCGCTTTGTAGAAAACATTAACGATTGATATTTTACTAAAATGCCGAGTTAATTTCCTAGGAAATCACTCGGCATGTAGTTAATATAAAAGATTACAAGGGAGTTTCTTACATTTTTATAAATCTTTCTGTGCTAGTTTGTCCATTTCTTTTAATTTGAATAATATAATTACCAGCTGGCAAATCATTAATATTTAGTTGTTCGATGCTATCATTAAGAATGACTTGTTTAATAGGTTGACCAACACTATTAAAAATAATTACTTCGCCTGCTCCATTTTCAATAGTTATTTCATTTTCAGCTAATGTTGGATAGACCTTTAGTCGTTCTGCCGCTTCTTCTGTTGTCGCTACATATGTAACATTAGAATATTCAAATTGCCCGTTAAAGTCGATTTGTTTTAAGCGATAATAATTATCTCCCAAAAGTGGATTAACATCTTTATATAAATAATTTTGTACTTCTTGAGTTGTTCCATTACCTCCTACAAAATCTATTCTTTCCCAATTCACGCCATCAACGCTTCTTTCAATGTCAAAGCCTTCATTGTTCTTTTCGCTGGCTGTTTGCCAATTTAAATTAATATGCTTATCTACTTTTTGAGCTGTAAATTTTGTCAATTCTACAGGAAGCATACCCGTAACTAAAACTGGACTATTAACAAAATTAGAGCTAGATCCTGTTTTAGCAAAATTCACTAATGTTCCATCATAACCACCACCGACGCAGTTACTTACTGTCGAAATAGCACTATTATTAGCACCTGCTACGCCATCATCAAACTTATACTGAGCTAATAATCCAGTACTCGTACAAGGGACTTCTATAGATGCATTTGCACCTATCTCTGCTTTTGTTCTAGCTACATTCCAAACTCTAACATAATCAAATGCAACCTCAGCACCAGACTCTGAATTACTATCGTGTTCGCCAATAACGAAATCAGAAGAAGACGGTGCCATTGCCCATGAAGAAAGTCCATAAGCACCTAGTGGCAAATAGTTATATTCTCTACCATTGACAAAATATCTTATATATAATGGCGATACTTGATATACAAAAGCTAAATGATAAGCCGTAGTTGTATTCAATCCTAGACCAGGATGACTTGGAGTAGCCAGTTCATTTTCTGGGCCTATTCCTTGTGCACTAGGACCAGCATAATGCCCGACATTGAACTGGTTATTATTTAATTCAAATATAAAACCATTTTTGTTCCCTCCAGATATGTCTGATTTTCCAAGTATATTTACATCTGAGGTAAAATTTCCGCCTGTAATGTAAAACACGGCTTCAATAGTAAAATCATGAGGAACAGAAAAATCTCCTAAAATACCTGTTCCACTATTAGCCACACGAACTTCATCAGTTGCTCCACTGAAATCTAAATGTTGTGCTGTGCCTGAAAATGTGAATAAAAAATTGATAGTAACAATTAAAATAATGTAGCAGTATTGTCTCATGATTATATATTTAAATAATTAAGGAATTTGTAAAAAAGCATGGCAATGCCAGTCTCGGGTTCTGTCTTTCAACCGAGTTCTTACTTTCTTTCCAAAAGTTTTTTAATAAAGTTTTGGTTTAAAATTAAAGTTGTGATAAATAGAGTACTGGACTCTTTAATAAAATTTGGGTTTGAATAATCATAATTCTATGTTTTGATCTTCTCGATCTTCGATTACTGTGAGTTCTAATAAAATGTCTATATAAGCGCTTACATTAATGAATGCCTTCAAGAGCTGAAATATCACCCATCAATTTTATTTTTTTGAAAAACAAATTACAACAAGGCAGACAAAACCACATAAAACATTGATTATCAAAACTATAAAGCCTTATTTTTTATTAAAAAATTAATTAACTCCAAAGGATTAGAACCAATACCCTAAAAATAAAAAAAGTGATTTTGAAATTATTTTCAAAATCACTTTTCATTAACTCACACTATTTACAATGCTAACTATCATTCAAGTTTTGACCAGTTTCACTTTTCTATTTATATAAATCTCCTTGTAGATATTTCAAACCAGAATCACAGATAACTGTTACAATCTTTTTGCCTTTTCCTAATACTTTTGCTCTTTGTATAGCTGCGTAAACATTTGCTCCCGAAGTAATTCCGCCAAATATGCCTTCAATTCTCGCTAAATCTCGGGCAGTTCTATAAGCATCTTCGTCTTTTACAGCTATTATTTCGTCTGCTAAATCTAAACGACATATTTCAGGAACAAACCCTGCGCCCATGCCCTCAAGCCTATGTGTACCGCTCGTATCGCCTCCAGATAAAGTTCTTACATTAAACGGCTCTACGGGAATACATCTAATTTGAGGGATATTTTTTTTAAATATTTCAGCATTTCCTGAAAAACAACCTCCTGTTCCTACTCCAGCGATAAATTCATCTATTTCATGCCCTAACTCATCCATGATCTCCTTTGCCATTTGATGATAAGCATTTCGATTGTCAACGTTTTTAAATTGATCTGTGTAAAATGTATTGGGTTCTTTGGCAATTTCTCTTACTCTTTCTAATGCTTTATCAATAACATTCGCTGTTATTTTCCCATTTTCACTTGGAATCAGCTCTAACTTTGCCCCGAAGGCTCTCATTGTTTGTAATTTCTCTATCGCAAATGCATCTGAAGAAACAAAATGCGCTTTATATCCTTTTGCGGAACATATCATTGCCAAGGAACTTCCAGTACTTCCCCTGTATAATCGACAACAGTTCCTCCTTTTTTTAAATCTCCTCTCTTTTCCGCCCCTTCAATCATTGAGAGTGCCATTCTATCTTTCATACTTCCCGTAGGATTTGCGCCTTCAAATTTGACATAAATTTCAGCACTTTCTGAATCAGTCAGTTTTTCAATTTTAATTAAAGGTGTGTTTCCTATTCCTTTCATTTTATTTTTTTGCTAACAACTAATATTTATAATAGAAGTATTTCAATGAAAATTTAAAAAATATTACTCAAACGCTGAATACACGCCTCTCGCGCTTCCCAAATTTTATTCAATGTTTTATTCATTCCCTCTTTATCTAGCCATTTTTGAATAAAATGACGGTGATATCTCGTCTTAAAACCAGCAATTTGATTAGGTTGAACCTCTAATTCTTCCATTAATACTGCCTCGATTTTTTCTAATTCTAAAGTAGGGCTAGTAAAATCATATCTTTTTCCCTCAAACTTTAAGTAACAATGTGCTTCGGGAATATATTGCAAATTATGCTGTGTGAGAATAGAACTAATCCCTTGAGTATTAGCAGGACTCATTTTAAACACTCCAATAAATAAAGTGATTTGATATTGTTCTTGCTCCTCTGCAATAGTTTTCAGAAAGGCATGTTTAGAACCACAAGTCCCTCTATTTTCTGTAATTGTTAATCCTATATTTTTTTTATCAGAAATCCGCTCATATGGCAAGTTTCTAACCCAATCAGTTACTCCTTCGAAATCTTCGAAGCCCATTTCTATCAAGCGATTGGAAATATCACCTTTTGGCTGTAATTTAAAATTCATCATCTAGATATAAGTTACGCTGGTAAGACCGTTTAGAAATGAGTTAGAGAATATTTTTTATATTCCTTAAAGGTAATTTAAATATTGCAGTTTTTAAAATAAGTCTATTGAATCAAAAAAACCTTGCAAGAATAAAATCTTACAAGGCTTTTGTTGAAGCGGTCTGGACGGGATTCGAACCCGCGACCCCATGCGTGACAGGCATGTATTCTAACCAGCTGAACTACCAGACCATCAATAAAAAATAAAAAGTTCAATCTTAAAATTAATTAAATCACAAAAATGATTAACTATATTT
The DNA here is from genome assembly GCA_937125475.1 of uncultured Saprospiraceae bacterium. Taxonomy (GTDB): domain Bacteria; phylum Bacteroidota; class Bacteroidia; order Chitinophagales; family Saprospiraceae; genus CAKZLL01. Next base: position 4,302 of record CAKZLL010000077.1, read on the forward strand.
TAAGTGGCGGTCTGGACGGGATTCGAACCCGCGACCCCATGCGTGACAGGCATGTATTCTAACCAGCTGAACTACCAGACCGTTTTATTTTTTATACTCATAAAGCCCCTTCGGACTAGAGCGATGCAAATGTAGAAATTTTTTTTAAACTTTGCAACTTTTAACAACTTATTAATTAACTTTTTTATTAATTATTTGTGTTTTTTATTGATTTCATAGTAAAGAACTAGGTTTTGAGGTAATAAGTTTCATTTATATAGAAATTTTATGATTTTTTATCTTTAGTAATGATGATTTTTACAATTATTAAAAATAGAAAAAACATTAAATAGAATTAAATAACATATATCAATTACTTAATTCAATATTAGTTTTATATAAAAAACTCTTTTTATTATCAAGCTACAAGATAAATGCTGTTCCTTAAACTTCGAATTGTTTTGACAAAAAAATGGGTCTGCATTGTTTTAAGCATTAATAGATATATTCATTTATGAGCAACTAAAATAAAGAATGAGGATCTGATAGTTATCAAATCCTCATTCTTATACATATATATTAAGTTTTTCTAATTAAGGGACAAGAAAAATAATCTTGGAATCACTATTCCCTTGTCCCTTAATTAAAATAATCTTTCATCTTATTAAACCAACCTCTATCTCCTTTTCCTGGCTTAGGATCGAAGTTAGGCAACTTACGCATTCTTTCTAGTAATTTACGATCTTCACTACTCAATTTTTTTGGTGTCCAAATATTAGCGTGAATCAATTGATCTCCGCGTCCGTAGCTTTGCACTGAAGGTAGGCCTTTTCCTTTTAGTCTAAAAATTTTACCTGCTTGTGTACCCGCTGGTATTTTTATTTTGACTTTTCCTTCAATTGTTGGTACTTCTACTGACGTTCCTAAAGCTGCATTAGCAAAATTAAGGTATAATTCATAAATCAAATTTTGCCCATCTCGCTGTAAGCTATCATGTTGAATTTCTTCAATATTGATTAACAAATCGCCAGTTGGTCCACCTTTTTTACCTGTATTTCCTTTTCCGCGCATAGAAAGTTGCATACCATCACCAACACCAGCAGGAATTTCGATGCTGATCGTTTCCTCTCCATACTCTCGACCATCGCCGCTACAAGAATTACATTTGTCAGTCACCATTTTGCCAGAACCGCTACAAGTTGGACAAGCAACAGTTGTTTGCATTTGTCCCAAAAATGTATTTGATACTCTTCTGACATAACCAGAACCACTACAAGTTGTACAGGTTTTGATAGCTGTTGAGCTTTTAGCACCAGAACCTTTGCAAGTCTTACAAGTGATTTGTTTTTTGACTTTTATTTTTTTCGTAACGCCATTTGAGATTTCATTCAATGATAATTTGACTTTGATACGAAGATTAGAGCCGCGTTCGCCAGTTGGTCTTCTTTGCCCACCGCCTTGCTGACCGCCAAAAAAGCTACTAAATCCACCGCCACCTTGACCGCCGCCGCCGCCGAAGATGTCTCCAAATTGAGAGAAAATATCATCCATTGTCATTCCGCCTTGACCGCCACGGAAACCGCCGCCGCCAGCATTACCACCAACACCAGCATGACCAAAGCGATCATAACGCGCACGTTTTTGATCGTCACTCAAGATTTCATATGCCTCGGCTGCATCTTTAAATTTATCTTCTGCTTCCTTATTATCTGGATTTCGGTCGGGGTGATATTTCATAGCAGTTTTACGATAAGCTTTTTTTATCGCGCTTTTATCTGCATTTTTTGCCACTCCTAATATTTCGTAAAAATCTCTTTTAGCCATTTTTGTTGTTAATTATCAATAATCTATTAATCTGGTGTCTGAAACTTTGGGAAATGTGGGCAAAGGCGTGCCTTTGCCCTACGGATCCTATTTTCCGACAACGACTTTTGCGTAACGGATAATTTTGTCATTTAGCGTATAGCCTTTTTCTACTGTATCGACATTTTTGCCTTTAAGTTCAGGTGTCGGTGCAGGAAATTCGGTGATTGCTTCATGAAATTCTGCATCAAAAGCTTCTCCAGTGCTTTCCATTGGTTTCAATCCTTTTTTAGCTAAAGAATTAACCAATTTTTCATGGATCAATTGAATACCTTCTGAAAGTCCTGCTTCTCCAGCTGCTGTTTTCGCTCTATCGAAATCATCCAAAACAGGCAATAGTTCTTTCAAAACATCAGCACTAGCTGTTTTGAGTGTATCTACCCGTTCTTTTGCTGTCCGCCTTTTATAATTATCAAACTCAGCAAAGAGGCGAAGATATTTATCCTTCAACTCATTGCGTTCTGTTTCTAATCCTACAATTTCTTTCTCTTGTTCTTCTACCTCTGCTTCCAACTCTTTTATTTTCTTAGAGCCACTTCTCTTTCCTCTACTTCTTTTCTTTTTCCCCTCTTCTTTTGGTGCGTCCTCTTGGCCTGTTCCTGCATTTTCAGTTGCATTTTCAGTTTCGTTCACCACATTTTCTTCCCCTACTAATGGATCTTCCGTATTTTCGGTTGGATTATTATTTAAGTTGTCGTTATTATTCATTTTTTCCATTATTTGTTGAAACCAAGTTTTAAACGATTGATTCAATTTTTTTGCCATAGATGCGTATTAAGTCATTCTGTCAGTTCATTAAAAAGGAAGATCAAAATAATGCGACAGCTTGACCCATTTTTAAATAGAATGACGCTCTGTCAGTTGATTGACTTGATTTAAGAGTATTTGTAAAAAACAATCTCCATCTCTAAAATGCAAAGATGCTATAAAAGTTTGTAAATAAAGTTGAAAATGAAGAAGGAATGACCAAGAAGGCGTTCAGAAAAGATGAATTAATCATAAACAAAGACTAAACTCTGCCATTTTGTATTTCGGCTGGGGCAATATTTCCGACAGGTTGTTGAAAAATTGAGAAATAAAAGGTCGTACCTTCTTGATTTTTAGAAGTGTACCAAATTTCGCCTTTATGCATCAAAACGACTTTTTTGCAAATTGCCAAACCAATTCCAGTGCCTTTTATTTGATTTCCATTAATCCGCTGAAAAGGCAAGAATACTTTTTCTTGATAAGTTTCATCTAATCCAACTCCATTATCTTGAATGCTAAATGTCCAATAATTTCCCCGCTGTTCACTTCTAACAATAATTTTTGGTTGATCAATTCCTTGAAACTTAATACCATTAGCAATTAAATTTTGAAACACTTGAATAATACCTGTTTTATGCACTTTTAAAATAGGCATTTCAGTAACTTCTAAAACAACATTTTTCTCTCGAAGCTCAGATTGAAGATTATTCACAACTATCCCCATTATCTCATTTAAATTAACATTTTCAAAGGTTGGCGCATTTTGTCCCATTTTCGAATATTCTAACAAGTCACGAATCACTTCATTCATATGAACCGTTCCTTTCACAATAAATTCGATGTATTCATCTGCTTCTGCTCCTAATTTACCTAAATATTTTCGTCTAAGTAATTGAGCAAAACCAGCGATACTTCTCAATGGACTTTTCAAATCATGGGAAGCGATGTAAGAAAATTGTTCTAATTCTTGATAAGAAATTTCTAGTTTACGCAAGTGATCCTGTAAAATTTCGGATTGTTCTTCTAGCAATTCTTTTTGTTCTAATAATAAAATATTTTTGTCCTCAATTTCTTTCTTATTTTGAATCAAACGATGATTCGCTTCTGCTACTTCTTCTTGTTTTTTTTGTAGATCATCAATGGTTGTATTCAACAAATTAATAGCAATCTCACGATCGTTCATAGTTCTTTTCAACTTGAAATCTGAACGAGTAAGTTCTTTTTGCATTTTTTTAAACCGCTTTATCAATACCTTTTTCTCCTCGTCAGATACCTCTAAAGCTTGAATAAAATTAATAGTTTCCTCTTGATTTGATTGCATATTTATTTTAGTCAACTCACCTTGATTCAATGGATTTTCGTATTTCAGAGGATATAAGGATTTAAATCTGATTTATTAATGATTGTATTACTGATATTTATTTTCTGTTGGAAATATTTTAAGAAGATCTCTTAAACGTAAAATTAATTGAATTTTTTAATTTTTTAAAAAAAACAAAACACCATTTAGGGATTTATTGACATAAGTATTAACTAAATGGTATTTCATTTTATTATCCAATTTATTTTTCTTTCAATACGACCAAAGCACAACTTTCATTATGAAAATCACAAATACCATTCTTCACATTACCAATTTCACCATAAGAGAAAAAACCAATCATTGGTGCTTTCCAATGCTCATAAATCCCTTCAATCTCGTCCTCAATCAATGGGCCTAATGCAGCATGACGACCTTTACAAGAAAATAATAACATCAAATCAGCTTCTGGAATTTCATCTCTTAGCCCTTCAAATTCTTCTAAAGTTTGATCAATTACTTCAAATCCAGGAGAAATAGAAAATCTAAATTTATCTCCTTCTCGAACACCTCCTGCAAGTGTCAAGCTTTTTGTTCCATCTTCATGAAAAAGAGGCGAGCGCAATACATTAAATTCTTCATCCTCTCGAATAATTTGCAAAGGATATTGCGCACTCATTGTATTAATCGGCACACCTTTTAACTCCGCATTATCAAAATAGCCAAAATATTTGACAAAAACATCTAAAGCTGGCTCATTATTAATCGTATAGACTACATTATCTTTAGATTTTGTAATCGTATGAACAGCGCCGATTGGCTCCCAACCGCTTGTTGCTAAGCCTTGAACAGCAATTTTATCATTGTTCAAAACAACGGATGTTAATCCATTAGGTGTTTTTCCTTTTCTTGATAAAGCATAGGTTTCCACCAAATTCCAATCATCACCAGCCAAACCACCAAAAATTGGAATTTCTCGTTTTAAACTATCTTTAATTCCCCATATAATTTTTTCGGCATCAATACGAACTCCGCCTATCACAACTATAATTGCTGGATTCTTATAAATTTCATTAGAAAGATCCCCTAACTTTACTGCGGCAGTATAAGGTGTTTCGTCAAATTCTTGTGTTACTACTTGATAATAATCCTTATTCATATCGGTCAAAATACAAACAATAGATGCTTCGTGTAATTCTTCATTCATGAATTCTCCTGCGGTCGAACATCCCATTAAATCAATATCATGATCATCGCAAATCCTGCAAATAGCATCTAAATCAAGCTGAACAGAAGCAAAGACAAAACCTAAAGTAGGTTGAAAAGAAGCTGTTTTAATTTTTTGTTGAAATTCTTCGATAGAATTAGTAGCGAAAGTAATTGTTTGCATATCTGGTATTTTGTGTGTATTATTTTTCTAATATATAAAAAACTAATAATAAGGCAAAAAAAATGCCATCAACCTATTTCTCTTTAAAAATACGTCAATATTATTTACATATACTTCAATGCCCCATGTCTTTACAGAAAAATAAAACTTCTTTTTTAAAGACTTTATTTTTAATAATAAGACCTAAAAAATAAAAATTGCACACTATATTTATTCCTTATTAGACTTGTTCAACCGCAGCTTAATCTGCTGCAACAATCAAATTTCATTTTTAAATTTGATAAACTTAACCAATATAAGCTATGATTAAATCAATTTTTAGATTTTCATTCGTCATAATTGTCCTTGGCTTTGTTATTACTTCTTGCAATAAGAAAAGCGACACGCCTACCCGACCTAATGATCCTTGGGTTTTTCGATCTGTTCTCGACTCAATTCCAAGAGTGGTAACTTTTGCTTTGGATGAAGATATGTGGGTCGCTTATCACGCAGAACACAGCTCAATGTATAAAGCATGGAAAGGACGTGTTAATTTTGATGGACCAGTTTACACTACTCATCATGGGCCTCAACCTACTTCTGTCGGTGATGCTTGGATCGAAAACCAATATAAAAACCCTTGGCGCGTCATAATAGATGGCAATAAACTTCAACAACCCAAAGCCGTTAATTATAAAGGTCATCGCTTTGTTGGAGATCAAGCACATTTGATATATGAGCTTGTTTTACCTAATGGTCAAATAATCAACATTACAGAACAGCCAGAATATGTAAAATCCGAATCGGGCAATTCTGGTCTGGAAAGGACGTTTGTGACGAAAAATGTACCGAAAGGCGTTAAAGTTGGTTTACATATTAATATTAGTTCTGTGGCTTTCGCCGAAAATGTCATTGTGACAGGCGGCAAACTTGATATTAGTGAAACAACAGACTACAAAAACAAGGATTTAACAGCAGTGGATTTGAATGGTTATTTAACATTAGCTACTAATGGTCAGACGACAATAACAACGAATTTTGTCAAATATCCAATGAAAGACCATCCAAGAAAAGCAGATTTGATCAAGGAAGAACCCGAAGATTTAGATCCTGGTTATGTCTTGATTGCTCAAAATGATTGTAAAACCTGCCATAATACCTATCGTCAAACGATTGGCCCAGCGTATTTGGCTGTTGCCGAAAGATATAAAAATACGGATGATAATGTCAAAAGTTTAGTATCGAAAGTTAAAGCTGGCGGAGCTGGCAATTGGGGGCAAGCGGCAATGAATGCCCATCCTGATTTGGATGAAAAAGACATTGAAACGATGGTTCGATATGTCATGAATCTAGATGCAGAAGAAGAAGCTAAAGCGACAGACGAAGAAGTCGAAGTGCTTTCTCTCAAACCTTCATCGATTAATAAAGAGGATTTATTAGATGGCCCTATTGCTAAGTTTTTTGATAATGTCAAATCACCAAAGACATTAGCGGATTACAATTTTAAAAGCACGCCAAAATATGAAAGTATTGCTAATAATGTTCATCTAAAAGCGGCAATGGTCAAATGGATAGAAGATTATTTTGCCTTTACTTTTGATGGTTATTTGGAAATTAAGGACGCAGGAGAATATACTTTTCAATTGCTCAGTGATGATGGTTCTAAAATGTCTATTAATGATCAAGTAATTTTAGACAATGATGGATTGCATGGCATGGAAGGCCCAGATGTTAAATTGAATTTAGAAAAAGGGTATTACAAATTTAATATTGAATTTTTTGAATCTGCTGGTGGGTTTGGTTTACAGTTAAATGTAAAAATCCCAGGTAATAGTGAGTACTTTCCATTGCCTGCTGAAATGATCAAACACCATAAAACGGAACAAAAAAGAAACGATAAAATTCCGCCAATGCCTTGGGCTACTAGCAGTATTGCTGGCGATGCTTTCCCGCTTAATGGCGTTCATCCTAGTTATGATTTGTCACAAGCTCGTCCCGATATTTTTACACCAAAAGTTGGTGGAATGGACTTTTTGTCAGATGGTCGAATGGTCATTAGTACTTGGGATCCTGCTGGTTCGGTTTATATTATTGAAAATGTCAATTCAGGCGATCCAACCAAAATTAAAACCAAATTAATCGGAAGTGGATTAGCTGAACCATTAGGATTAAAAGTCGTAGATGATGAGATTTATGTGTTACAAAAACAAGAACTCACTAAACTCATTGATCACAATGGAGATGATATTATTGATGAATATCAAACCGTCAGCAATGCATGGCGTGTTTCT
>CAKZLL010000078.1 GCA_937125475.1 uncultured Saprospiraceae bacterium
TTTAGTCGAGCATGGTGATAATGTTGCGGTTAAAACCGAGATCTTAGTGGATTTTAGATTACTGCGCTAAAGTAGCAGTGCAATTAAAAAAATCATAAAACTTTTGTTACAGTGCAATTAGTAGAGTGGAAGAATTATTTATCTATTTATATCATTCAATTCCATAAGTCAAAAGCATGTCTTTGACAATTCTATAAAATGTAGTCAGAAAACAATGTTTCTCCGAATTTGAAAATGTTAAGTTAAAAAAAATTAATTATTTGTTAAATAAAACTAAAAAAACATATTTTAAGCATTTTTTTCTTGCTTTTAAGGCTAAAAAAAACTAATTTTAGGTACGTTTTAAATGCTGCAATTATATTAATTTACACATATTTTTTTTTGTTAAACTTTTTAACATTGCATTTTTTTAGTCTTAAATGTAAAGTTAGGATCGTTTTTTGTGTGTATATTACTTTCTCAAAGTCAAAGTTATTTTATTAGATATAATTTGATGGTTAATTAAGAATAAAATTAATCATCAAAGTTTAAATATATAATGGTTACTCGTCCAATATTAACTGTACTATACTTTAAAGAAGGTATGGAAGATTAAACTGATTCGTTTATTATACAGTTATAGATTTAAAAATAGAAAAACAAAAAAAAGCAAATTCTAAGCACTAAATAAAAATCATTAAAAATGATTCAGCACGGCTTTAAGGAGAGAAAAAAGGAGGAGAAATACCAAAATATACGAAATATATTTAATGAATTACCAATTTTATACCTTGAAGTAGGTAATGATTTTAAATGTCAATATTGCAATTCTGCATTTTCAACGGCATTAAGAGTCAAATCAAGGCATATTACAGGAAAAACTATCAACAGTGTTTTTAGCCAAAGCAAAATATTATATAACAAAATGGCTATTGCTTTAAAAGGGAAAACCATACGTTTTCATCAACTGTTATACTTTTCTAATGGCGTAAAAATGTCGTGTAATATCAATATCACACCTAGAAGAAATAGAAATAATGAAATTGATGGTTGTTATTTTGTAATAGAGGATAGAACAGAATTAGTCAAAAGCAACGAAAAAATGCTTGAGTTGAGTAATAAAATAGAAAATATCCTTAATCTTTCAAACATTGGCACTATGCTAATGGATGAAAATGGGCGTATTTTGTTATCTAACCAAGCTGCACAAGAATTTTTAGGGTATGATAAACAGGAATTAGTAGGAGAATTATTATCGAATTTTATTCATCCTGATTATCAAAAGAAAATAAAAAGTATCTTTCAGGATTTCATGACTTCTTATACCATTTTTGATGTTTCTAAACAAAAACATATCCGAAAAGATGGTAAAGAAATTTGGTCTAATTTTTTATTAAAGAGTGTGAAAAATGAGGCAGGAAAACCTAATCATATAATTGTTATGCTTGCTGATGCTGAAAAAGCATCAAATGTTTCTATTAACAATAGAGCAGCTATACCAGATTTTAAATCCGTTTTCAGACATTCTAAAGTAGGAATGGCACTTATTGATCCTTATGGAAAATACTTTAAAATTAACAAAGCTCTACAAAAATTCATGGGATATCCGAAAGAAGAATTAATAGAACAATCATTTACTCATTTCTTGCATGAAAAAGATGTGCAAAAAAATATTGATCAACATAATAAATTATTTAGAGGCGAAATAGTAAGCTATGTTCTAGAAAACAAATATCAACGAAAAGACAATACTACTATTTGGGGAAACCTTAAAGTCTCGGCTTTTAAAAATAAAAATAATAAAGTTGGATATGCTATTGTAATGATTGAAGATATTACAGAGAAAAAAGAAGCTAGTTTAAAATTAATTAGCTACAAAGAAGAACTCAAGAATTTAGTGGATGAACTCCAAATTGCAAATCGAGATCTAGAGGCATTTGCCTATTCTATCTCTCATGATTTGCGTGGACCATTGAGATATATAGGTAGTTTTACCCAATTATTGCAGCGAAAAGTCAAAGAGCCAACCCCGCAATTAGCTCAGTATATGAATAACATTCAACAAAGCGTCAGCGATATGACAAATATGATTGATTCTTTGTTGACTTTCTCGAAACTAGGACGAACCGATATTGAAAAACAAGAAATTAATACTAATCAACTCATAGGAGAGGTCATTAAAGAATTATTACCACAAACCCAAAATCGACAAATTAATTGGTCAATTAGTGATTTACCTTTTATCCAAGGCGATTACTTTTTAATACGAATGGTGTTTGAAAATTTAATCTCAAATGCAATTAAGTTTACAAGTAAAAAACCTATTGCTTATATTGAAATTAATACTTTAGCCACTAAAGGCGCTAAAAAAACGATCTATATTAAAGATAATGGAGCTGGCTTTGATATGGTTTTTATAGATAAATTATTTGGTGTTTTCCAACGTTTACATCGTCAAGATGAATTCGAAGGAACAGGAATTGGATTGGCTAATATTAAACGAATTTTGGATCGACATGATGCTTCTATCAAAGCGGTAGGGGCAGTAGATAAAGGAGCTACTTTTTATATATCTATTTAAACAAACAAAATGAATAACAGAATTACACCTATCCTATTTGCAGAGGATAATGTTCTTGATATAGAATTAACCCTTGAAGCGTTTACCCACATTAACATAAAAAATAAAATAGAAATTGTTCGAGATGGTCAAGAAGTTTTGGACTATTTATTATACCAAAACGAATTTAAAAATCGACCTATAGAATTACCTGCTCTTATTATATTGGACTATAATATGCCAAAGTTATCAGGCGTAGAAGCTTTAAAAAGGATTAAATCTTATAGGCATTTGTCTAATATTCCTATTATTATGATGATTTCGTCTAAGTTAGAGGAGCATTTATTTAAAAGTAATAAATTAAAAATTGATGCTTTTTTAATCAAACCCATTTATTTAGAGCCTTTTATGACTGCTATTCAAAAGATTGGAATGGATTGGGCAATTTTTAATAGTAGAGAAACTTACTAAAAAGTTCTTTGATTAATGAAAATACTCGTTGTTGATTATTTATTATTCAGCCACTTGTATTTTTCATGTTTTCATTGTATTAATATTTTAGATGCCCTTCTTTATATAATCAAAAAAATGAAATATTTTTTATTGTGTAATTATTTTATGTATAAAAAATAGAATTTTAAAAAAAACTACCGTAACTTAGCCTCCGTATTTAAGCATTATTTCATTCATACATTTTATCATTAAAATGGGCTGGACAACGGAACAAGTTTTATCTTTCGCTCCCGATGATGGCACGGCTAAACGGGGAAAAAGCACGGCTAAATTGAATAAATGGCAGGTGCTAGAAAAAAACGATCGCGCTTTCTGGGGCGAATGTAAAGGCAGTGGCTCGCGCCCTTATCTCACTGGAGTGGATCTCAATGGCCCAGCTTTTAAATGCTCTTGCCCTGTTCGTAAACCGCCTTGTAAACACGTCATTGGATTGATGCTCCTCGCTGTTGAGTTTGATAAGGATTTTGCTGAAAGCCCTTCTCCTAATTGGATGAATGATTGGCTTGTGAAGCGAGATGAACGACTTGCTCGACCTAAAGCACCTATTCCCGAAGCTAGTGTTTTAATTCAAAAAGCAATTGATGGGGAAAATAGGCGAGTAATTAATAATTTAGAAATCATGAAAAGTGGATTGAATGATTTCGAAATTTGGCTCAAAGATTTGATCCGACAGGGAATTGCCTCAGTTGAAAAAGAAAGTTATAGTTTTTGGAAAGATGCTGCCGCTAGGTTAGTCGATTCTAAAGCACGAAATGCCGCTTATAGATTGGAAAGTATTCCGCTATTGATTAATGCTAATCCAAATTGGTTTGAGGATGTTTTAAAAGAATTTGCAGATATTTATTTGTTAATTCAAGGTATTAATCGCATTGAAAAAGTATCAAAACCAACTAAATACGATATTCTTCTTGCCACAGGTCATACGATTAGTAAAAATAATTTATTCCTTCTCAATGAAGTGACCGACAAATATACTTTTAATGATCAATGGGCCGTTTTAGGCAAAATTCAAATGCCACATTCCGTAAATAATAATCTTAAAATTCAACGATATTGGCTGAAAAGTACAACAAATGAGGATCAATTTGCCCTCATTTATGAACCCAAATTCGTCAATGATGGCTTTGATTATAATCTACCAGTCGGAATGATAATTCAAGCAGAATTGGTCTATTATCCAAGTAATTTTCCGCAAAGGGCACATATCAAAAAACAAGTTCCTGAAATGAGTTATCTCTCGGAATATCAAGGGCATGGCGATTTGCAGGCTTTTTTTAAAGCAATATCAACGCAAGTAGCGGCTAATCCGTGGACTTCTGAATTTCCTTGTTTGCTTAATGAAGTCACGCCGATGATGCAAGAAGATCAACTCTTTTTGATTGATAAAAATAATGAAACTATTCCTGTTCAAAACCGTGATTTAATCGGTTGGAAACTTTTGGCATTAAGTGGCGGAATGCCGATTGCGCTTTTTGGCGAATGGACTGGAAGGCAACTTGTACCTTTAAGTGCCTGGATTGGAGGAAGATTTATAGATATGCCGATTAAGAATTTATAAAATTTATTGCTGTATTGTTGTCGCTTCGCTCCTTGCCTGATTGTTGCATTGAGTGCCGAAGTTGGCACGAAAACAATTGATAACGCCTAAATTTTTTATGAAATTAAGAGATTTAAATTGCAATTTTTTACAATCGAACAATCGAACAATGAAATTATGAATACTTGGAATGATATTGTAAAAGTCGCGCTCATTGGTTCAGAAAGAGGTCAATTATCGGAAGGAACTAAGATACAATTGCAAAAATTAGGCATTGATACAAATTCTGATTCTGCGGAAATTGTATTGAAAGCCAGTGTATTATGGTCGAAGATGAAACACGCGGGGTATCAACCTGTCAAAAATACCTCGGTTTTATTTGATCCTGCACCAAAAGAAACGCAAACGATTTGTAGTTTGAAATCGGTGAAGCATTTGATGCAAATTTTGAGTGGAAGTTATAAAGATGCATTACCTGAGTTTCTTCAATTATTAGCCGAAAAAGGGCAGCGTTTGCCTGAGGAGGTTTTACCTGATGTTTTGGAAATGGCAAAAAACAAGCAAAAACAATGGGATTTGCTCCGAGATATTATCGGCGAACGAGGCGAATGGCTAGTTAGTCAAAATCCAGAATGGCAATATATTATATTAGATACTGATTTGCAAAATTGGGAAACTGGCACAAAACAAGAGCGTTTAGCACTGCTTCGTTATTGGCGAAAAAAAGCACCCGAACAGGCTTTAGGATTGCTTCAAAATACTTGGAAGTACGAAAATATCAATGATAAATTGGATTTTCTAAAAATATTGCAAATCAATTTATCTATTAATGATGAGTTGTTTTTAGAAAAATCGCTGGACGCAAAACGGAAGGAAGAACGGAAATTAGCCGCAAAGCTATTGTCTAAATTACCTGATTCGCAATTGATTTTAAGAATGTATAATCGAATTGCGCCGTTATTGACTATTCAAAATAAAAAATTACAAATCATATTGCCCAATGAAATTAATCAAGTCACGCAACGAGATGGCATTGATATTCAATCACAATGGATCAGGGGAGGCGTGAAAGCTAGCCGTTTAGGGCAAATGTTAGCGGTTATTCCTCCGCCTTTATTGGTTGATCATTTTAATGAGCCGCCTAAAAAGATCCTAGAATTATATTGGCAAAGCGATTGGCGCGAACTATTATTTCAAGCGACTTTGGAAGCAACCGCCATTCATAATAATGAACTTTGGACAGATGCAATTTTTACGTTTTGGGTAGAAAAAGCCAAAAATGAAGATTTGAGCGACTTTATTAATATCAATCCGTTATTGGAAAATATTTCGGAAAACCTATTTAATAAAGTCGCAATGATGGGATTGAGCAATACAAATGGATTATTAGAAGAAGGTCATCCAATTGTTCATTTATTAAAATTAGGGTCGCATCGCTGGCAACCGCAATTGACTAATCTGTTTATTGTTGGGCTTCAAGGCTGGATGGACAACGCTCAATCTTATTGGGCAGGTTGGCATTATAAAGGCATTCTAAAAAAAGCGGCGTATCATTCTGATCCAATGTTTTATCATCAATTTGAAAGAGGTTGGCCTAGAGAAAAACGAATTTGGGGAACATGGGAAAAGGAAATTGAAGGATTTTTAAATATTCTGAGATTCCGAAAAGCTATGATGGAAGCGTAATTATCCATTATTTATTCACTTATTCACTTATTATAATGTCAACATTAACCTATCAATATCAAGCGCCTTCTAGTATTAAAACCACAACAAGCGGTCGAGAAATGCAGTTATCTGCCTGTTTACCAAGTACAAACAAAGAGCAAACACAAAACTCACCTTGTTTCTTTTGGGGCAAATTGACTGATCCATTTCTGACTGCCAAATGCTTATTAACCTTGTCCAATATCGTCGCGGCTCGATATTACATTCATCCAAATGCGAGCCATTTTCTGAAAGATCCGATTGTAACGGCAGATGGAAAACAACTGCGTTTTGAAGGTTTTTCGTCGTGCTGTGGTATTTATGGGCGTTTGGATGTTTTGCCAAATGGATTAGACGGAGAATTTCTAGCAACTGGTACAACAAACGTCGATTTTAATGCGCCGATGCAATCCGCTTTAGGCGGAATTAGAAAGTCTGAACAAGTCGTTATGTCGGTCGGATCTAAGGAAATTTCACTACAAAAGTTAGGGGATGATAAAGTCGTAGAAAAAAAAGTGCCTTTGCCAATTCGTTGGATTAAAGGGCTTTCGGCAGTACAATTTTACTTGTCAGAAGTCGAGGAGAAATGCAAATTCACTCGTATTCAAATCATCAAACTCTTTGCGAGAATACCCAAAGGACGCAATCTTAAAGCCGATTATTATTTGACTTATAAAGGTGGTCAACCGCGTTTTTCGCCGATTAAAACCAAAGGTGCGATTTGTATTGGAGGCGTAGAACGATTACAATTATTAAAAGATGTCAGTCGATATGCGAAGAAAATGAGCGTTTTCGCAGATGAAGCGGAGCAAGTTACAGTTTGGCAATTGGAGTTTGATAAAATGCGTTTTACATTGGCACTTTCGCGCGAAACTTGGCGTGGGTTTTCGGGAGAAGGCAAAGGTTTGGAAGCTTTACAAGCCGATATTGATGATGATTGGCTCGTGAAAATGAAACAATATTGTAAAGTCAATCAATCTTTTAATTCCACACTTTTAGCGATTGAGGAAAACATGGAATTTTCAACAGTTGATCAATTGACTGCTAAACTCGCTGCAATGGGTTTGTTGGGTTTTGATTTAGTTGAAAATGCTTTTTTTTATAGAGAACTACCTTTTAAAATGGATCGTATTCAAAAATTAAATCCAAGATTAAAAGGCGTTGAAAAACTATTAGCTGATCCGAAAAGCATTGAAATTTTAAACCAAAAAGACGGATTAATTGAAGCAAAAGTAAAAGGCACGGATGTTTGGCATCGCGTTCAATTACAAGATGAAACCGCTCGTTGTACTTGTCCATGGTATAGCAAGCATCAAGGCGAGCGTGGTTATTGTAAACATATTTTAGCCACCAAAAAATATATTGCCCAATGAAAAATGTGAAAGATTATTTAGAGGAATTTGACAAAATCGCGCTTCGCGAAAATAATGAGGAGGCGATTGATTTTTTAAAAATATTGCCGAAAGAAGTTAAGCAAGGTTTTAGAAAAGGCTTACTTAAACTTGATGAATTTGCTAATGGCTATGAAACGGTAGAAGTAGAAAAAAATAGCTTTCATTACAAAGCACACAGAACATACGAATATCGAGAAATCCTTCTTTTAGGAGCGATTGCTACTTGTACCGCTAAAGAAATGAATAAGTTTCAAAGTGGAAGATCTTCTTTATTTAATCCTGCTTCTGAGTTAATGATTGCTTATTTTAAACCGACTTGGTTGACAAAGGTAATTAATGGAGAAATTGGCCGTTGGTGGGGGATAAGGTCGTTTTTGGCAGTGAAGAGATATGAAAAAAAAGGATATATTAATAGGTTTGAACCTGAAGTTAGAGCTGACCTACTTAGAAATGAGCCTGCTTTATGGTTAGATAAAATTCAAGTAAGTAAGAATAGAACACGGCATAAATTATCGACTCGTTATAACGAATTATCAAAGGAGGAATTTAATTGGATTAAAGCTGATTTATTTCTTTTATTTGAATATGATCTAGTTTTTAATGGTAATGATGGTGCATGGAAAACCATTTTTAAGGATTGGTGCGAGCAAGGAAAAATCAAGCGAAGTCAATTAATCACTTGGACTTTTGATACATTTCATCGTCCTTTTAATCGGCGGACTGCTTCATTTTTTAGAGATTTTTTAGATTCGTTAGAATTATCGACTGATGAAAAGTTAGCATTGCAAGATCGCTATATCGAAATGCTTTCAAATGCGAATCCTCATCATGTTTCTTACGCATTGAAAGAGATTAAAAAATTGGAAAAACTAGCCAATTTTAATAATGAAAATTTAGTTGAAAACCTCGAACCGATATTAGTTTCAGACAGCAAAGGTACAGTTAAAAATGCCTTAATGCTCCTCGAACGAACGGCTAAAAAGAAAAAAGAACTTCTTCCAGAAATTTGCACGACTGCATTGCTTGGTTTAGTGAGCGAAGATAGTGATATTCAAAAGCGGGTTTTAGCTATTTTAGAAAAATTTGGCACTAAAGGCGATGAAACATTAAGCGATGAATTGATGATTTATTTTGAAAATATTCATCCATCTTTACAGCCGAATTTTCAGCCATTTTTAGGCGAAAGCCATGCAGCAACTAATACAGAAAGTGAAAGCGAAGTCTTTCAAGCTGAAAAGATCTCGATTTTATCCACAGAATTTAGAATAAAACCCATCGAAAATTGGGAGGATTGGATTTACTTAGCTGGTGCAGTTTATGAAAATAAAACACCAAAATCCGTTGAAGTAGAGCGATTATTTGAGGGAGCAGTTCGATTATATGGAATGCCTTCCGAAGACGTTTTAGGTCGAATGAAGCCGCTTATTCAACGGATTAAAAAAACTAGAAATAATTATTGGTCTCAGCCGCAAACAATTATTGGGGCGTTTATAAAAGTCATTTATTGGATGCTTGAAACGCAACCAAAGCAATGGACATTAGTTAAACAAAAAGCAACAAATCAATTTCATGATCAATCTTTTCGAGAGAATCCAATTATGAAAAGATTGGTTTATCGTCGTTTTCTGATGTATTTAAAATTAGTATTTAAAAAGGGAAATTTACCTGTTTTGAGTGCGCCTACACATTATCATGCTTGGATCGATCCAGTTATTTTTATTGAAAAATTGCAACAGTATTTCAATAAAAATCAAACGCCAATCATTTTGGACTTGGCTCATGCTTTGGCAAAGTTAAGCTTGAAGGATACAAAAAAAGCCCACGAACAAGCTCAAAAAATCGGTGGAAAATTGGGCGAAATCATTCAAGTTGTATTAGGAAATTCAGAAAAATCACCTTTTGACAAAAGTTCAAATTTGACTATTTCTACGCAAGAAAAAGTGGATATAGATTGGGTATTAACTGATTTTTCGGATCAACCTAGAGCAGCAGCTATTTTGTATTTGAATGCTTTTAGAACGCGTTTTCCTGATAAAAATATGACTAATTTTAAAGCATTTGATTACGAAAATGATTTTAATACAGCCAAAGTAGGGCGTTATTTGTGGGATTCAATACAAAAAAAAGAACATTATAAAGATAGTGAAGGCAAAGTATATTTAACTATAACAAGAAATAATTTTTTTGTAAAAACAGCAACAGAAAATTTTCCTCCGCCTGAGGATGAATTGTCTATCTTGTTTTTGTATCAGCATTTATGGGTAGACAAAACACTTTTCAGTATTGATACTTTTAATCTGGAATGGTTGATCTCTTTGTTGCCAAACAATACAGAAACCATTTTTTCTTTCTATAATCAACAATTTGGGCGGTTAAATTCGGATTATGACGATGTGGAAACGAATAAAGCTAGTCGAGCCATTCTGCAAACGATCATTGATTTTAATATACCTCTGCAGGAAATGGGGATGCTCTTTTTAGCTTGCGCAACGACTTACGCTGACAAGGTGAGCCGAGGAATGGCAACCGAAGTTTTGATCCATTTATTAAATCAAAATGCTTTAAATTTGCCACTTTTCAGTGAAAATATAGGTAAATTAGCGAATAAAGGTTATGGACGATTACAGCGGATTGTTCCTTGTTTGCAACAAGCATCGGAGGTTTCAAGTTTTCATGCGAGAGCTATACAAATGGCGATTATAAGCATATTACAAGAATTTCCTACTGATCGTTTGCCACGAAATACTAAGAAGTTATTAGAATTATTATTGAATTTAAGCTTAACAAATAAACAAGTGGTTGATCTCCTTCTTTTTGAAAAACAAATGGCATTTTGGAGAAAAAACACGGGCTTGAAAAAGCTATTGAAGCAATTTAAATAAAAAAATAAAATCTATTGAGTTAGATTTTTTGAAATAATAAAGTGATGAAAGAACAATTATTAAGACCACACGCGGAAAATGCTTTTGCCACAGAGTTGGAAGAATTAGCTAAACTTGATACGAAACCACGCCCGACTAATTGGAATTTATCGCCTTGGGCGGTGGTTCAATATTTGATGGGCGGAAAACTAGATAATGGTTTTGAAATTGAGCCTAAATATTTCGGTAGTCGTCGATTGATGGAAGTAGCTGTTGCAACTTTAGCAACGGATCGTGCCTTATTATTAATCGGTATTCCAGGAACAGGCAAGACATGGGTTTCGGAGCATTTAGCAGCAGCGATTTCAGGCAATTCGACTTTGTTGGTGCAAGGAACAGCAGGAATGAGCGAGGATTCTATGCGATATTCTTGGAATTATGCCAAGCTTTTGGCGGAAGGTCCAACGGAAAGCGCGATGGTTTCAAGCCCGATTATGAATGCGATGCAAACAGGTAAAATCGCCAGAATTGAAGAATTAACACGTATTCCTTCGGATGTACAAGATACTTTAATCACTTTATTATCTGAAAAAATGTTGCCAGTACCAGAACTCAATCAAGAAGTTCAAGCACGGAGAGGTTTCAATGTTATTGCAACAGCAAATGATCGAGATAAAGGGGTAAATGATTTGTCAAGTGCTTTGCGCCGTCGTTTTAATACGGTGGTTTTGCCTTTGCCAGCGACAATGGAAGAGGAAGTTAAGATTGTGAAAACACGTGTTGATAAAATTGGTTTAACGCTAGAATTGCCAGCAGAAGCTGCTCCGATTAAAGAAATTCAGCGTTTAGTTACTATTTTCAGAGAATTGCGAGAAGGCAAAACGATGGACGGGCGTTCTAAAGTGAAACAACCGAGTAGTACATTAAGCACTGCTGAGGCGATTTCGGTGATTAATAGCGGTCAAGCGTTAGCGGCTCATTTTGGTGAAGGCTTGTTGAATGCTTCGGATTTGGCAGCAGGCATTACGGGGGCGATTGTCAAAGATCCTGTTCAAGATAGTATTGTTTGGAAAGAATATTTGGAAACGGTCGTGAAAGAACGCGATGGTTGGAAGGATTTATATAGAGCTTGTCGAGAGATGATTTAATTTTTTAATTCCCTTAAAATAGAAAAATATGGAAAAGTTTTGGGCTCAATTTGCAAGTAAGAATGGTTTATATCGCTTTTGTAGCCATTGTTTCTTTAATTTATTTTAGAATTGAAGTAACAGCAGAAAATGATAGAATAATTAATGGTACTTATTTGGGGATT
>CAKZLL010000079.1 GCA_937125475.1 uncultured Saprospiraceae bacterium
ATTATTGACTATTCAAGACACTTTTAAATCAAAGTTTAAGTCAGCACCAAAGCCAAAACCAGAGGCTAGGAAAAGAAAGAAAGGACCAAGAATGGCTTATAAAAATGAGGAAAAAGTAAGAAGCCGTCAAGAAACTGGTAGCAGTACAACAACAAGCCGAAAAGAAATGGGACATCAAGAAAAAATTGATGCGATCTTAGATAAAATAAAAGTATCGGGGTATTCTAGTTTAACTAAAGAAGAAAAAGAATTTTTGTTTAAAGCGAGTAAAGACAAATAAAAGCTTTGGATGAACGCATAAAAAATGAAAAACTGTCGTAAGGATTTATTTTGCTGTAATTAATACATATTTTTTGAATATATAAGCTGTATTTATTATATATCACTTTTAAATTATTACGATACATTATTAGTCTTAATCACATATGAAGATAATTAACAAGCTATTACGTTGGCTAAATATATTATTAGTACTAGGAACAGTTTTTTCCTATTTTTCCTCCTATGTTAGCCCTAAAACAGCTTGGTTTCTTTCATTTATTGGGATGGCGTTTCCTGTTTTTCTTATTCTTAATGTGTGTTTTTTAGCGCTTTTTTTATTCTTAAAACAAAAATCCTACTGGCTAAATATTCTATGCCTTGCAATAGGCATGTTTTCTATCAATAGGTTAATTACGTTTAATGATGCTTCTCCTATTAAAATTGCTGCTTCTCGAAGTTTGACTATTGGAACTTATAACGCACAAAATTTATTAGGCGCAAGTAGAAAAAAATCTACTTATAGTAAGGAAAACTTAGCTTCCTATACTTCCCTTTTTGATAAAAAAAATCTCTCCATACTTTGCCTTCAAGAAGGAAGTAATAGCTCAATGCGAAGTGTTATTCCTGATTATTTTTTAGAAAAACTTAATTTATCCTATTATTATAAAGGAAATCGTTTTGTTAGTTTTTATTCCAAATATCCAATTATTAATAAGGGCATTGTTTTCGATCAAAGAAATAACGGTTGTATTTTTGCTGATATTAAGCTAGATACAACGATTATTCGAGTCTATAATGTTCATCTTCAATCGACTGGTATTGCTCCTGAGGCACAAAAAATGCTAGACAATCAAGATTTAAAGGAAGGAGAAGCGAAACAAGGTATTGCTAATATTTTGAGGCGATTGAAGCGGTCTAACCTAAAAAGAGCAGATCAAGTTGATCAAATTATCGAACATATTAAAGGCACACCTTATCCAATTATTGTCTGTGGTGATTTCAATGACACGCCATTTTCTTATACTTATAATGAACTCAGTAGTGGTTTGCAAGATTCATTTATGGAAAGAGGTAGTGGGTTAGGCGTAACTTATAATGGACCAATTCCTGGATTAAGAATTGATTATATTTTGGCTGATCCTAAATTTTCTATCCTTTCTCATGAAGTCATTTCTAAAGGTTATTCAGATCATTATCCAGTAATTAGCAAAGTTAGTTTCTAAAAAATGGAACTTATTTTGAAAAAATCAGTTAAATAAAACAACTTTAATAATTTAACAATTATTCTATGATACCTTTCAATTACGTATTTGCCTGTTGTTGTCACTCCTAAAGTGATGAAATGATTATAAAATTTCATCCCTACATTTCAAAACTGTATCTTTGTGATTGAGTAATTGATTGAAAACAATTTATTGTTTTTACCTGTTACGTCATAAATTTTCATTTCCAAGAATCAACAATCCGCTATCAACTAGCAATTAGAAAACCGAAAACTTATAATGAGAAGTCAGTTATCTGTTTATAATAGTTTATCCAATACTAAAGAAATTTTTAAACCCATCATTGAAGGGCGCGTCGGAATGTATGTCTGTGGACCAACGGTTTACAGCAATGTTCATCTTGGCAATTGCCGAACTTTCACGGGTTTTGATGTCATTTATCGCTATCTTTTACACTTAGGGTACAAGGTTCGTTATGTTCGTAATATTACGGATGTTGGGCATTTAGAGAACGATGAAGAAATGACTGGAGAGGATAAAATTGCTAAAAAAGCACGCCTCGAACAAGTCGAACCAATGGAAATCGTTCAGAAATACACGAATGATTTTCATCATGTCATGACTGCAATCAATAACCTTTCGCCAAGTATAGAGCCGAGTGCATCAGGACATATTATTGAGCAAATCGACATGGTAAAGCAAATTCTAAAGAATGGCTATGCTTATGAACGAAATGGTTCAGTTTATTTCAAAACTATCGAATTTGCCAAAAAGAATGAAGAATATGGTCAACTTTCGGGCAAAAAAATTGATGATCTATATTCTGATACTCGCGATCTAAAATCACAAAATGAGAAGGATCACCCTTCTGATTTTGCCATTTGGATGAAAGCACACGAAGCACATATTATGCGTTGGGATTCTCCTTGGGGCGTTGGTTTTCCTGGTTGGCATTTAGAATGTTCAGCAATGAGTACCAAGTATTTAGGTGAGAAATTTGATATTCATGGGGGTGGAATGGATTTGCAATTTCCGCATCATGAAAACGAAATCGCTCAAAATATGGGCTGCTGCGGGACTTCGCCTTCTAACTATTGGCTTCATACCAATATGCTTAACTTTGAAGGAGTGAAAATGTCGAAGAGTAAGAATAATTCTATCTTGCCACACGAATTATTTTCGGGTGAAAATGACTTATTATCTCAGCCTTATAGTCCGATGACTTTACGATTTTTTATTCTAAGATCACATTATAGAAGTATTTGTGATTTTTCTGATAAAGGACTAAAAGACGCAGAGAAAAACTATAAGTCATTAATGTCTGCCTTGAAATCTTTGCAAAATTTGGAATACATTGGCAAAGAAAAAGTGAAAGATGAAGATAGCGAAATTAATACTTTAATTGATATGCTTACTGTTCATATGAATGACGATTTCAATACGCCTCGTGTTATTGCAGTCTTATTCGAATTGATGGCTAAAATTAATGCATTTAAAAATCGTCAATTAAAGATAAATAGTATTAGCAAAGCAACTTTAAAGCGTTTAAAGACGACTTTTAGAGCGTTTGTTGAAGATATTTTAGGTCTGGAAGCCGAAGTTGAGAGCAATGATAAAGCGTTGGATAGTGCTTTGAATATATTAATTACTATTCGGAAAACAGCTAGAGATAATCGAGATTGGGCAACTTCTGATCAAATTCGAGATGAATTATTAGCCGCTGGAATTCAATTAAAAGATAGTCAAGACGGTACTTCTTGGAGTAGAATTTGAGTTGAAGAACAGTCAAAAAACAAGTTATGAGCAAAATAGTCGATACAACAATGAGTTATGCGAAAATTGCCTTGGGTTATACTCGACGGTTAATCGCACCTTTTTTCTTTGGTATTACCTTAAATTGGCTCTTTGCTTTTATCTTTCTAATCGGTTGGATACAGACGATGACCGCAGGAAATAGCATACCTGCTTTGGTGCTGGGTGTGCTATTTTTTGCAGGCTTTCCATTTCTTTATTTTTGGTTAGCAAGAGGTTATGCTGTTAGAAAAGGATTGGAATATGTTTATAAAGGAAGTGAAGGTATTGTTTCAAAAGCTGTTGGAATGGTGGTTAGTGCTTCGATAAACAGTTCTGCTTCGCTTCAAAATAGCGGTATTTTTAAGGGAAAAGGTAAAAATAGCGGTGGCGTGAAAGGCGCAATGAATTTTATTAAACAAATAGAAGAAAAATTGCCACGACCGATTCGATATATTTTGAAATTTGTATTGGAGCAATTGCCACTTCAATCTATTGTAATGGAAATTGGGCAAGAAATGGCCTTAACACCTGATAATTTAGAGGAAATCAAACCTAAAGTTCAAGAAAAAGTCAATGATTATGTAGTCAATGAACTAATTGGCGCAGATTTATCTTGGTTTTGGATTTTGGCAGTAATCAATTTAGGAGTTATATATTTAAGTTGGGCTTATGTGATTTAAAGAAATAGTTTTTAAATTTCTTTTTTCCTACACTTTAAAATCTAATAAAAACTGCTTGATTTCATTATCAAATTTCTTTTTTTCACCAAAATGAAATGCCACTTCTAAAGGAAGAATAAAGATTGGCAATTGATGTTTAATAATAAAGTCACGATGCAATTCTAAACGAACCGCGTCTTTTTCGGTTGTTAAAATGATCTTTTGTTTAGATTTCAATTGTTCAAATTGCTTATGGAGGTTATCCATATCTTTTTGTTTGTAATAATAATGGTCTGGAAACTCCAAAATTCGAGCAAAATTCACCGTATCATCTAAATATTTGACCAAATAATCCGAACTTGCCAAGCCACACATCAAGATCACATCTAAATCTTCCGTCAATTCAACACCTTGTTCTGGATTAAAAAAGTAATAAGGTATGCCATAATCATAATATGAAAAATAGACATTTTGATGTGGCAAAGGTTTAATTGCCTCTAAGTATTCATCTCGTATTTCTTCTGTGATCGTTAATGGACATTTCGTGACAACGATAGTTGAAGCACGTCTATAGCCTCTTCTCCATTCGCGCAAATTCCCTCCTGGTAATAAATAATCACTTGTAAAAGGCTCATCAAAAGTCGTTAATAAAATATTTCGATGTGATTGTAAAGCGCGATGTTGAAAACCATCATCAAGTAGAACTAACTGAGTGCCAGGGGCATTCATCATGATTTGAGAAACCGCAAAAGTCCGACTTTCTGCAACAGTAACATACACATCTCTAAACTTTCGTTTAAATTGAATAGGTTCATCGCCGACCATCTTCGCGTCCATATCAGCCGAAACACTAATAAAACCCTTACTATTTCGCTTATATCCCCGACTCAATGTCGCAATATTCAAATGAGGGCGAAGTGTATGTAACAAGTATTCCACATGAGGCGTTTTGCCTGTGCCACCCGTCGATAAATTACCAATGGTGATAATCGGAATATCATATTGAACGCTCCGCAATACATCATATTTGTAGAGTTGATTGCGTATTGCTACGCCAATTCCATACATGACCGTAAAAGGAAACGAAAAAACTAACTGAAATATAGATTGAAAACTCATATTCAATTTTTTACAATTATCACAAGTCTAATAGTCGTTAAAAAATAACGTTTCGCATTTTTTGGTGAAATCCTCCATCAAATACATATCCGCTAATTCATATCCGACCATTTTATTATTTTTGCCTATTGCCGTATAATAAACCAAACCCAGCCCTTCCGCATATCGCTCAATTTTATCATACTCATAAGTCCAATCACCCTCTATCGGGTGTTGTGATAATATTTTATCTTTTACTAAAAACTCAACCGCGTCATAAGGTACACCTTTATATATATGTGTTGTCATACCCGTAAAAATTCTAACCCGCGTCAAAGTACTCCTATCTTGTTTATCTAAAGGCGCTTCCCATGAAACACGATACATAAAACCACTTGAATCCCGAACTTCATACGGATAAACATTAGGATTAATAATCCGCGCATCAGAAAAAACAGCACTATCAGACGAAATATTCGGATACTCCAAAAGTCTTAAACCTTGTTGAAGTACACCATTTTTGATGATTTCATCTCTATAAATAGCTGCTTGACGGCAAAATACATCAAATTGCGTCGTTATTAATGTAGGTGTTGTATCGGTTTCAAAATATTCCAATTTGTAATAAACCGAAAGCATTGAATCCGTACCGCCTGCACGTATCGTATCATTAATGACAGGTTGAAATTCATAAACCTTCCCGCCATCAGTTAAACTTTCCAATGGATAATAAAAACGCGCTATATTTTGATAGTCTTCTTTATCATCATTACAACCCCAATTCAGTACCAATAAGAAAATAACGATAAAAAAATATTTAAAGTGACGTTTTTTTAACATTTGATGAAATTTTGTCGTTTTATTTTTAGAAAAAAATCATTTTACAGACATAATGTCAGTTCTCTTTGCATTTTTTATCACAAAAATATAGATTAATCTGCTTGGAATAAAATATGCGTTAAGTATTGATAATTTGAATGATTGCCTGTTCAAAATGTAACATAAGGCGTTTTGAATGTCTTCAAAAAAGGCTAAAATTCGATAAAATCACTTACTTTTCAGACTTATGTTCCATAGCAATCCTTGTTTTATATTTTTTAGTATTAAATTTGCTACTGCATAAAATGAAATTTTACTATAAAGATACATTTTTATATAATTATCAATGAGTAGAGTATTTTGATTAATTAGCAATCTGTTAGGATAATTTTTTTTAATTAAAAAACTACTTGCCCCTTTAATTTAAACAAAAGAAACATTTGCAATTAATTTTTATCAGTATAAAAACTATTCAAATAGGTTATTCGCTGATAAATGAATAAAAAATAAACTAATAATAATATGTTCAAATTTATAACCAAGAGTTTAACTAAAGTTTTTGGTAACAAATTCGATAGAGACGTGAAAACTATCATGCCTATCGTAGAGCAAGTTAATGAAGAATTTGCCAAGTTAACTGACTTGACGAATGATGAGTTACGCGAAAAAACTATCGAATTTAGAGCGCATATCGCTACTTATTTATCTGAAATCAATGTCGAAATCGACGACCTGAAAAAGGAAGCTGCTGATATGGCTGATTTTAGTGAAAAAGAAAAACTCTACGATCAAATTGATGAGTTAGTCAAAGAAAAAGATAAATTGATTGAGGAAGTGCTGGAAGATTTGCTTCCTGAAGCGTTCGCAGTAGTAAAAGAAACTGCTCGACGTTTTAAGGAAAATGATTTTGTACGAGTAACTGCAACCGATCATGACCGTGAAATGGCGGCTCACCCGCGCAAAAATCATGTCACAATTGAAGGTAATCAAGCCCTTTGGAATACAACTTGGGATGCTGCTGGAGGTGAGGTCAATTGGGATATGGTACATTACGATGTTCAGCTCATTGGTGGTATTGTTTTGCACAAAGGTAAGATTGCAGAGATGAAAACAGGGGAAGGAAAAACCCTTGTTGCAACGCTTCCTGCTTATTTGAATGCATTGCCACAAGAAGGCGTTCATGTTGTAACGGTCAATGATTATTTGGCTCGACGTGACTCTGAATGGATCGGCCCAATCATGGAATTTTTATTCTTAACGATTGATTGTTTAGATCATTATAAGCCGCATAGTGATGCACGTAAAGATGCTTATAAATGTGATATTACTTACGGAACGAATAATGAGTTCGGTTTTGATTACTTGAGAGATAATATGGTGCGTGATTTGAATGACATGGTTCAGCGCAAGCATCATTACGCGATGGTCGATGAGATTGACTCTATTTTGATTGATGATGCTCGTACACCATTAATTATTTCTGGACCAATTCCTAAAGGCGATGAGCAAGAATATCAAGGTTTAAAACCAAAAGTCGAGCAGTTATTCTCTGCACAAAAACGTATCGTTAATAAGTTTTTGAATGAAGCTAAAAAGCAGATTGCGGAAGGCAATTCTGGTACACAAGAAGAAGAAGGTGGTTTAGCGTTATTGAGAGCGCATAGAGGTTTGCCAAAGCTTGATCCTTTGATTAAGTTTCAAGGAGAACAAGGGGTAAAAGCGATTTTGGAGAAGACGGAGAATTACTATATGCAAGAGCAGAGTAAAAACATGCACTTAGCAGATGAGCCGCTTCTTTTTACTATTGATGAAAAAAATCGTTCGGTAGAATTGACGGAGAAAGGAGCGGAGTATCTTGCAAAAGGTAATGCAGATCCTAACTTTTTCATTATGCCTGATATTGGTGCAGATCTTTTGGAAGTGGATGAATCGGATATGAATGACGAGGAAAAAGCTTCAACTAAAGAGAAATTGATCCAAGATTTCGCACTAAAAGGTAAACGCATTCACTCTTTAAAGCAATTATTAAAAGCTTATACGCTTTTCCAAATTGATGATCAATACCTCGTTACAGAAACGGGCGAAGTCAAAATTATTGACGAATCGACTGGTCGTGCAATGGAAGGTCGTCGTTATTCTGATGGTTTACACCAAGCTTTAGAGGCTAAAGAAGGAGTGAAAATCGAAGCAGCTACACAAACTTATGCGACTGTAACGCTTCAAAATTACTTCCGTATGTACCACAAATTATGTGGTATGACAGGTACAGCAGAAACGGAATCGGGTGAGTTTTGGGAAATCTACAAGTTAGATGTTGTTGTTATTCCTACTAATAGACCGATTGCAAGAGATGATAGACAAGATTTAGTTTATAAAACGGAGAGCGAAAAATTCGATGCAATCATCGAAGAAGTCACTAAACTATCCAAGCAAGGAAGACCTGTTTTGGTTGGTACGACTTCCGTCGAAATTTCAGAGAAACTAAGTAATGTTTTAGGAAGTAGAGGCATCAAACACAACGTATTGAATGCCAAGTATCACCAACGAGAATCAGAAATTATTGCGGAAGCTGGTCGAATAGGACAAGTTACGATTGCAACAAATATGGCTGGTCGTGGAACGGATATTAAACTGAGCAAAGAGGTCAAAGCCAATGGCGGCTTAGCAATTGTTGGTACAGAACGCCATGATTCTCGACGAGTAGATAGACAGTTAAGAGGTCGTTCTGGTCGTCAAGGAGATCCAGGTTCTTCTCAATTCTTTGTGTCATTAGAAGATAATTTGATGCGCTTGTTCCACTCTGAAAGAATTACGAAAGTAATGGATCAAATGGGACATAAGAAAGGCGATGTTATTCAGCATTCTATGGTCACGAAGTCGATTGAACGCGCTCAACAGCGTGTGGAAGAGAATAATTTCGGTGTTCGTAAGCGATTATTGGAATATGATGATGTAATGAATATTCAGAGAGAGGCGATTTACAAACGTCGTTATAATGCCCTTTCTGGAGAACGTCTTTCTGTGGATTTGAATAATATGTTTACTGATTTAGCGGAAGAACTAGTCGCTATTCACAAATATCATGGGAATGATTATGAAGCATTTAAATTAGATGCTTTAATTTATTTTGGTATTTCTAATTTGAGTTTCGATGCAGTTGATTTCAAAGAAGGGAAAGAAGAAGATTTAACAAAAACTTTCCAAGAGCAAGTATTTGAAGCATATCAATCTAAAACGAATCGTATTCGTAATCAAGTTATGCCATTTATGCGTCAAGTTCATGAAAATGAAACGAAGAAGTACAAATATGTAGCGATTGATTTCACGGATGGTCGAAAAGGTATGAACATTGCCGCTGATTTGGAGAAAGCAATCGATTCTGATGGAAAAAGTATCGTTACAGATATTGAGAAATCTATCGCTTTGGCAATGATCGACAATTCATGGAAAGAGCATTTACGTGCAATGGATGAATTGAAAACTTCGGTTCAGAGTGCGTCTTTTGAGCAGAAAGATCCATTGGTCATTTATAAAGGAGAAGCCTATCATTTGTTTGAAGCGTTCATCAGTGATATTAATCGCGAGGTTGTGGCGTTTTTATCGAAAGGTGATATTCCAGTTCGTGCGGCAGAAGATGTGAAGCAGGCTCAACAGCCTAGCCGTCGCTCTCGAAGAGGAGAACGTACGAATACCAATCGTCAAGAAGAACCGCAAGCAGCAGGCGAACGCAAAAAGCCTGAAACGCGCAGACGAACAGAAAAACGTGTTGGTAGAAATGAACCTTGTCCATGTGGTAGTGGTAAGAAATTTAAACAATGTCACGGTAAAGGGAGAAGATAGATATAAGTTGTTTTTATCTAAAAAAGCCCATTTCTAACTTGATTGTTAGGAATGGGCTTTTTTGATCAATGCATTTTATTTTGATAAAGCGGAAAAGGCATGCCTTTTCCCTACGGAAATAATCTTCCGAAACGACGTGGAAACGGTACCGCTTCACGGATATGATCTAATTTACAAATCCAACGAACCATACGCGCTAATCCTAGACCAAAACCAGAATGCGGTACAGAACCATAACGACGTAAGTCTAAATACCAACTGAAATCAGCTTCATCTAATTCGTGTTCTTCGATTTTTTTCAATAGAATATTAATATCTGTTTCACGCTCAGAACCACCAACAATTTCGCCATAGCCTTCTGGTGCTAATAAATCAACCCCTTTTACAAATTCTGGATGACCATCAACCTCTTTCATGTAGAAAGCTTTGATTTTGGTAGGCCAGTTATATACTAAAACAGGTGCATCAAAAACACGTGTCAAAACCGTTTCATCAGAACCACCAAAATCTTCGCCATCGGTAAAGTTTTTAGCCGATTCAATCCATTGAGGAATGTTACGAATTTGCTCTTCTGCTTTTTTGATTTCTCCTTTTAATTTATCAATTTGACTTTGTAAGTAATTGCGTTTTCCTTTCTTCACACCGCCTTTAATGATTTTTTCATTTTCAGCTATTTTGGTTTTACATGCAGCAACTTTATCTTTTGCTGTTTGTAAATCCTCTTCTTGAACAGTGATTGCATTTTTGCCATTCACTTCCATTTCTCCACGCAAAATCTTAACTGAATCAGTATATGAAACCCTAGGAAATGCGCCAGTAACCTTCTCTAAAGAAGTGGTGTCGCGCCCTAACATTTCTAACTCACTTTTACATTTTTCCAATACTGAAAGAATGACGTGACGGACAAAATTCTCGATTAAGTCCATGTTCATTTCGTTCGTATAATAAGCCATTTCGGGTTCGATCATCCAAAATTCCGACAAGTGACGAGAGGTTTTGGATTTCTCAGCACGGAATGTAGGTCCGAAGGTATAAATTTTACCCATTGCCATTGCCATCGCTTCCCCGTACAATTGTCCAGATTGAGCTAAATAAGCTGGTTTTCCGAAAAAGTCAGTTTCAAAAAGATCTGTTGTACCTTCACAAGCACTTCCTGTAAAAATAGGCGAATCCATTTGAACAAAACCATTCGATTGGAAAAAATCATGAATACCCATGATGATTTGGTTACGAACGCGCATGATTGCCCATTGACGTTTAGAGCGCAACCACAAATGCCTTCTATCTTCCAAAAATGTTATTCCATGCTCTTTTGGTGAGATTGGAAAATCTTTTGAGAGATGAACGACTTCAATAGTTTTGACTGAAAGTTCATAACCTCCGATCTGGCGGTCATCTTTATTGATAAGCCCTGTAAATATTACAGAACTCTCTTGAGTTAATCTTTTTGCTGTTTCAAATTGCGCTTCGCCTACTTGATCCAAATTCACAACACATTGCGCAAATCCAGTTCCGTCGCGAAAGACCACAAAAATATTGGTTTTACTACTTCTGCTGTTCGCTACCCATCCTTTGACAGTGACTTCCTGCCCATCGTATTTTGAAAAGTCTTGAATGTATTGATGCATGATGCTTTTATTTTAAAATTCAGCGGTTTTGTCAATTGTTTTGATCTTCGCCCATTTAGAAGTGCAAAAATATTGAAATTCTTCGTATTTTTTGAAAAGAGATCAAATTGTTTGTTTTATTGCTAAAATAGCAACGAAAAGGCGCTTTTATTATTAATACCCCTCATTTCATTGGGCATTAATTGGTGACTATTCGTTAAGCTTGATCATAAATACAATTATAATATCATTATGGTTCAATTATCACTTTGAAAAAAGCAGAAGAAACGAACCAATCCTTTTTCTAAAAACTAACATCTTTAGAACCAAAAGAAAGGGGATATTCTTTACGATCTTTAATATAGAAAACTTGAACCATATAATTTTTTCCTGTTTTCTTTTCATAATTAATGTATTTAATCGGAGGAACAGGATTTCCATTAAATATAAATTTTTCGCCAAGTGTATCATTTTTGCCTGATGCTTCACGAGGAGAGAGGATTTTTCCGCTATTTTTATCAATGATTTTAACAATGAACGTTTCCCCTCTTAACATTTCGAGACTAGGCGCGGCTAATTGTAGATTAATCAAGGTATATTTCCAATCCTTTAATCGTTTAGCAGCTTTATTATTACTTTTTCGTGGAATAACATTATCAAAGGTCACCCGTGCATTTTCTACGATTTGAAGCGTTTTTTCCTTATCATCAAAAGTTTTAGTTAAAGAAGCTAATTCCTTAGTACCTTCTAATGCTTTTCTTTCTAAAGAATCATTTTTCATAAAAACACGCCCGACTTCCTTGTCGAGTTCTGCGCGTTGATCATCGAGGATCTGGATCAACTTTTTATCTGATCCCTTTTGTTTCCTTAGATCAGCTACTCGATCTACTAATTTATCCGATTTGCCCCGTAAAGCATTTAATTTAGCTTCATTAGCAGCGATTTGTGTCGTTTGTTTTTGTAGCTTTTTATTTAGTACACGTACTTTCTTATTAAGCGCTTTTACACTATCTTTTAAAATGCGATTTTTCTTGGTGAGCTGATCATTTTCTGTTTGTAATTCTGTATTTCGTTCTTCTAATTTATCTACTCTACGGCCGAGCTTTGCAGTTTTCTTTTGTTCTCTATCTAATGAATCGCGGTAAGTATATGTTTGAAGTTCTTGATCACCAAAGTTTTTTTCCTTAATGAGTAAACTTAAAACCAACAGCGCCAAAATTACCACTATTAAAGCGATTTGAGTTCTCTTGTTCATAAACTGTTTTTGTATTCAATAAATTCATAGTTACTTCCTTCAAAGTTACGATGATTTTATAAGAAAGATCCAATTTAAGAACAGTAAAATGATCTATTATGGTATTTCAAATTCAATGAATATTGCTATTATTAAGTAAAACGAGCTTATTATTAGTTGAAAAATGAGTTTCGTATTATATACAAATCATTTTCCCAAAAAGGGAGAAAAATAATTAAAATGTAATTATTTTTTGTTTTAGATAATGAATATAAGCAATTTTTCCGCTCTAAAGAGGTGGTATATTTGTCTTATCAATTTATTAAACCATTAAAATCTGAAACAATTATGAATATCCAAAAAACAATTATTTTTTCATTTTTAGTAATTATCGTTTTTCTTCAAAGTGCTTGTTTTATGCCCGTAAGTAATCATTTTGAAACTGCCAAAACCTTGAAGAAAAACAATCTAGAGGCAAGTGTAAACGTTTCTTATTATGAAGCTAGTTCAGACGATGATGGAGATAATGATGGAATCTCTAGTTTTAATTATGGTGCTCAAATTAGCTATGGTTTAGCAGATGATTTTGATTTTAAGCTAAGATACGAATATCTCAATTACAATAATAAACCTGAGAGTGTTCCTACAATTAACCGATTATTTCCTGGAATAGATGATCCTTCACTGCATTATATTTCTATTAGCACCAAATCTAGTTTAATAGAAGATAAACTAGCCTTTAGTGTGCCTGTTAGTTTTTATCTAAATGAAGAGTCGACGTTCGTATTGGTCAGTCCTATGATTATTGCAACCCATACTTTTAACCAGCATGTAGATGTATCTTGTTCTGGGACATTTCAAGTCATGTTAAATGGTTTGGGATTAGGATTAGGTTTAAGCACGGGTATAAATTTCGGTATGGGATTTAGCACAGATTTAGAAAAATGGGCAATCCGACCAGAGGTAAGCCTTAATACTATGGGCGCAGCTTATTATAGTGCAGGTATAGGATTTAAGTATAAATTGACTAATTAAAAAATTTAGAAGAAGGGCATTATAAACTGCCTTTCTTTTGAAATTATTACTTATTAAAAAATGCTCACTATGATATGATGCCCTTTTTCTTTAGCTTTTTTATAAAGTTTGAGTATATTTTCAAAATCTTTATTTAATTCTTCTTTTAAAGCTTCTCTTGGATTGCCCCAAATTCCTTTTGGATATATATCATTTTTTGCTTGTGTTTTCTCTTCGTAATCGAATGAATTCAATATTTCTTTGAAATCAATTGCTTCCATCGCGTCAATAATTTCACCTAACTCACTGTTTTCAGTTCCAGTTATAAAAGGATCGTCGGCTTTAAAAAAATGAAAATTATGAACGCCAACAATTGCCTCGCTTAATTTATTATCATAAATCGGTTCACCTGCAGTAATTCCAGTCAAAAGAAAATGCAAGGCATCCCAAGTTTTTCCAATTCCAATGTGTTCGTATTTACCAGTTTCTTCTAACTCGATCAATTCATTAAAAAGAGCTTGACCATCTTTTAATTTAAATAAAGTATTCAAAACTTCTTGACCTATTATCATGTAATCAGCTTTCATTATTTGTTGTAGTTTTTAATTTCTTTAAAATATTCTCATACTCTTCTTTTGCTTCAATGACTTCTTCTTTGACTAATTCTGAAATATCATTTCTTTCACTGATTTCCTTTAGAAGATTCACCCAATGTGGTAACTCGTTTTTTTCTAAATAATTAATATGTCGCTTTAATAAAAAAAGTAAGGTTATGGAAAATTTCCCTTGAATAGCTTTAAGTAGTGCTTGATTATAAATTTTATAATGAGGTTGGTCAATCGCTTCAATAAAATGAATAAATGACCAACTTTCATCTAAATCAGGTGATTGTCTCGCTAGAAAATCAAAAAAGGATTGAAGAAGGATTGCTTTTTCTTCATTGCTTAATGTTTCTAATTTAGGAAAATGATCACCGATATCATCAAAAAAAATCGTAACAGCAGCATCTTCCATTTCTGCATTTTCTTCCACATTAAAGGTATTAATTCTTTCTAAAGCTTCTTTCAATTCCATTTCTTTATTAATTTTAATTACGCCACGCAACCTTTTAGTCTTTCTTTACACTATACTTTTGAAATCAACTATAAAGAAGCCAAATAATTAGGACAAATTCCTTTTTATTGGAAAAGAAAAAATCAATTTCGAAACCTAACTACAACTTACTAATCGTTTGACAGCAGAAGAAACCAAAATAATCAAGGGCTGTAAAAAAGGCAATAAACGGTCTCAGTACCAGTTTTATGAACTATTCAAAAAACTGGTGTTTAGCGTTTGTATGCGTTATGCCAAGGATGTGCCAGAGGCGGAGGACATTATGCAAGATGCGTTTGTGACGCTCTATCGTGATCTGTATCAGTATCGCCCGATCGGAGCGTTAGGGGCTTGGGTGCGTCGCGTAACGGTCAATACGGCATTGCAACATGTTCGTAAAAAAAGGATGGTTTTTTCGGAAGTCGAAATGCACACGCTTTCGAATACTGTCGAAGGTGATGACGATATTATGGGTGTGCTTAATGCAAAAGAAATCATGAGAATGGTTCAACTTTTGCCCGATGGTTACCGAATGGTGTTTAATTTGTATGTTGTAGAAGGATTTAGTCATAAAGAAATTGCAGGTCAATTAAATATATCTGTTAATACGTCTAAATCTCAACTTTCAAGGGCTAAAGGTTATCTTAGAAAGATTTTGGAAACGGCTTTGGCTTAGTTTTTTATTTGAAAATAATGGTACATTATAAAATATATAGGTTTGAACAAAAATTTACACGACGATCAATTTGAAGAGTTTTTTAGAAACAAACTCAATGAATTTGACGATTCTCCAACATCGGATATGTGGGAACGTATAGATGGCGTGATTCCGCCAAAACCTAAACCTACTATCGTCAAATATTTTACGCCTATTTCAATCGCCGCTTCATTTTTGTTGGTGGTTGGGCTTTGGGCGGCAGTTGCGCAATATCGTACTAAAAATGAAGCTTTATCAAAAAAACTGGAGAAAGCAGAGCAAAAAATTGAAATATTAACGAATAAAGCAGCGCAAGAAAAGAGTAGAACAATCGTTTTGCCTCAACAAGAAAAAGAGGTAAATAATCTATCAAATAAAATCCCTTTAATTGATGAAAATGAGGAAACAATTGTCGAAAATAAAGCGATCAATCAATTAGATAAAGCGCCGATTGTTTTACCAAAAAGTAGAAATAATAGGAAGAAAATCAATAATGATGATCCAATAGCAATTACAAGTGATCCAGTTATTAATAAAAATAAAACGATCAAAAACACGCCTCAAACTGATAATCCAGAAGTAGCTGTGAATAATCCTAGTAATAATAAAAATACGCCTCAAAATAATGATCTTCAATTGATTGACAAACCAGTTCGACCAATTGATAATATTAAACACAATCAAAATAATAACAATAAACAGGTAGTTGATAGAAATCCAAACACACCAAAAAGTAAAATAGATGTTAATGAAAAGGTGTTAGCAAAAGAGGAAATTAATCCTTTAGACTTGAAAGAGATGACAGCTTTTGAGCAAGCTTTGGCAGTAATTAATGAAAATAAATTGGTTGCGCCATTTCAGCCAAAACAATCTTTTCCTAAAAGTAAAGGGCAATTTTCAGTGACATTCACCACTCAAGCGGTATGGGAGGATAGAGATTTTAAAAGAAAAGGATCTTTTCCGCCTCCACCAAAAGAGCATCCTAAACCAGAAATAGTTCAAATGGGATTTGAGTTTGGAGCACGTTTAAATTACGCGTTTAATGAAAGTTGGAGTGTTAGTGCAGGATTAACTAAAAGGAATGAGCGAGCTATTTTGAATATTCGGAAGGAAATTGATTATAATAAAAATGACGAAAATCTAGAAAATATCAATAATCAATCTTACGAATCAACTTCTTCTTATGGTGATTTAGGGGTTAATGTAGCATTGGAACGTAATGCTCAATTTCAACCACCCAATGATGAATTTCCTATCTCATTAACTTTGAATGGAAATCAGGAAAAGGAGAGTTTAAATATTCCTCTTGCTGTTCAATATCAAAGAAATATAGATAAATGGAGTTTTGGAATCCGAGCTGGTGTTTCTGGTCAAGTTGTATTGGATAGTAAATTTAAAACTAGAGAATTAACTACAAACATTCCAGAAATTACTGTTGAAGAGGTACAATTAACTAGGCGACCAGAGATAAGTGAAAAATTCTCTGTTGATGGTTTAATAGGTTTGTCGATTTCTTATAGCCTTACTGATCGTTGGAAATTACACGTCGAACCGACACATTATAAGAGCTTTACAGATAAACATCGCTCTGAAAATGGTCACGTAACGTCAAATACAAACGGATTTCAATTAGGCGCAAGTTATGTTTTTTAAGTAGTAAGTATGAAGTAATTTCGTACTTACTACTTAATACTTACTAAGGAATATCCATGTATTTATGCACCTGTAAAGAAACTTGCCATTTTGGATGAGCCTTGACATAATCAATAATCAGTGGCAATATTTCAGCTTCTTTTCCCCATTCTGGCTGCAAAAATAAACGACAGTTTTCATTGACTTCTGCAGCATAAGTCTCTGCCCATTTAAAATCATGCTTATTAAAAACAATCACTTTTAATTCATTTGCTTGAGGGATAATCTCAGGAACTGGCGCTTTGAATTTTTTAGGTGATAAACAAACCCAATCCCAACTGCCTGTGAGCGGATAAGCACCCGAAGTTTCAATATGTGTCTGAAAATCAGCGGATTGAAGGCTTTTAGTGAGCGCAGTCATATCATACATCAAAGGTTCTCCGCCTGTGACTATTGCTATCCTAGCTGGAAATTGGCTCGCTTCTAATACAATATCATTCACTTTTGTAAAAGGATGTTTACTGGCATCCCAAGACTCTTTTACATCGCACCAAACACAACCAACATCACAACCACCCAATCGAATAAAATAAGCCGCTTTGCCTTGATGCGCTCCTTCTCCTTGTATGGTATAAAATTGCTCCATTAATGGCAATTCTAAAATCATCTTATTTTCATCTAATGCGATCATAAATAAACGATTGTTTTTATTTTTTGTACTAATTGTTTACTTTTAATATATGAAATATTAATAATAATCATATATCAAGGTTGTATCACAAAAATACAGTAATTATTTGGTCTAGTTTTAGTATTATTAATTATATCAATAAATAATCTTCTCTCAGCATTAAGTTCTTAAAAAATACATTCTTATTAATTTATTCTTAAAATCATATTTCTTGTACTTCTAATACATAGAAATATTTACTAAACAAATCCGACAAAATAATAATATGTCGAAGTTATCACTAAACGTAAAACTACAATTTCAAGCTGTTTATAATTATATCCTAGATTTAGGAATAAATGAAAACCAACCACTATTAGAACAACAACGAATAAGAATTATTAATTCTGTTCTTTTTGTTACGTTCCTGCTCGAGGTCATTTTGGTCATTCAAGCCTATCTCTTTGGAGAAGTTATTGGCGGAAGCTTGGGTTTATTAATGACTTTGGCAAGTATTACTCCACTTTATTTAAATTATAAAGGCTATACTCAACAAGGTATTTGGCTCTTTTGCTTGTATTGTCCATTGAGTTTAGTGATGCTGTTTCTCCTTTATGGTAGTGGTATTACAACGCCTTATAGCTTTGTAATTTTTACAATTCATCTAATTATATTTCTAACCACATTTTGGGAAAGATTCATTTTTTCAACTTATATGATTGGTTTAGTGGCGTTTGCTAATTATTTTTTGACACATTATACGAGCCCATTAGCAAGGAATTTTAATTGGGCAGAAAGAAACGTCATCTTTGTAGTTATTGTTATATTTTTAATTGTAGTACTTAAAAAATATATCGATTTAGTAGAGAAAAATATGAAAAATATTGCTGATTTACTTGGTCAGCAGACAAAAGCTAACCAGCAATTAATAGAAAATCAAGCGACGATAGAAAATCAAAATACTAAATTGATTTTAGCCAATGAGGAATTAGAGAAATTTGCTTTTATTGCTTCTCATGATTTAAAATCTCCATTGAGAAATATTACTAGTTTTTTGAGTTTAATTAAACGAAAAATTAGTTTAGGTAAGACTGATAATTTAATAGATGATATTGATTATGCGAGTCGCGCTTCTAAGCAAATGTATCATTTGATTGAAGATATTTTGCGTTTTTCACGAATGAAAAAACAAGAAATGTCTTTTAAAGATGTCAATTTGAATGATATTTTAGTGGAAGTGATTTTGATTTTAGATCAAAATTTAAAGGAAAAAAACGTCGAAATTAATATCAATGCCCTCCCAAATATTGAGGCGAACCCTTCTCAGATGATTCTTTTGTTTCAAAATTTGATTGAGAATGGTGTTAAATACAATAATTCTACGCCTCCAATTCTCGAAATTAGTAGTGAATTGACGGATAAAGAGATCATTTTGGCGATTAAAGACAATGGAATCGGGATTCCGATGGATTACCGAAATAAGGTTTTTGAGATGTTTGCACGCCTTCACAATCAAGAAACATATGAAGGCACAGGATTAGGTTTAGCAATTTGTAGAAGAATTGTTTTAGCTCATAGAGGGCAAATTGATTTTACATCTTCCGAAAATGGGACGACTTTTTTCGTCCGTTTGCCGCTGAAACAAGTGCGTACTGTAACAGAAATATCCTAATTTACTTTTTTATTCTTCTTTCACAACCTTCAATAATCGACCGACAACAACCGCCAAAATACTCATGATAATAGCACAATAACCAACAATTTCATAGTTAATTAATTGACCATTTTCGCCTTCAACTACAATCAATCCAGCAATAACGGAAGAAAGCCCCATTGCTAGTTGCTGTACCGAAGTTCGCATACTCATAAAACTACCGCGTTTTTCTGCCGTAACTACTGCCGTGACCATCGTCGTTGCAGGCACATTTCGACCACTCGATACAATAAAATAACTACTAGAAGCCAATAATGCCACAATTAAGGAAACTTCGGGAAGCGTTGTAATCGCATAAATAGAAAAAACTGCTGCAATACTAACATAGGCGAAGATTTTAAAATTGCCATAAGAATCACCTAATTTCCCAAATAATGGCAAAGCAACGACTGTCGTTAGACCGCCAAATAAATAAAGATAAGCCACTTCTGTATCTGAAAAACCAACATTGAGCTGCATATAAGGCGCAATAAAAGGAATAATTAAAAAATGCCCTAGCACTAAAATCATTGTAAATAACAAGGCATAAATTTGATTTTTATCCCTAAAAACTGCTGTAATATTATGTAATGGATTAGTTTTAGGTGCGTCATTTTGGAAGTGTTTTGTTAAAGATGGTAGGAAAAATATCATGCCTAGTAGCACAAAAATACCTAATCCTACGACCACAAAAAAGGGCATTCTCCAACTAAATTTGGCGGCAAGCCATAAACCTGCAGGAACACCAATCACAGACGCAGCCGAAAATGCGGTTAAGATAATTCCCATCGCAGTAGCGCGTCTTTCATAAGGAATAATATCGCCAATAATCGACAAAACCAAGGTAGATAAAACACCGCCAAAAAGCCCTGCAATCGCTCTGGCAGTTAATAAAGTGAGATAACTTGTCGCTAATCCACAGGCTAGAGTCCCAACCATAAAACCTAAAAATGCAAAAATTAATGCTTTTTTTCGATCATATTTATCAATAATCACTGCTCCAACTAACCCTGCCAAAAATGCAGCTAAAGAATAAGCAGTAACAATTAAAGTAAACTGTTGTGGGTTGATTTCAAAAATTTCCATCAGTTGTTTGCCTAATGGCATGATGATCATAAAATCTATGATATGGGCAAACTGAACGGCAGCTAGGATAAATAGAATTAATTTTTCGTTTTTCATCAGCAGGTTTTAGTGCGAAAGCAGCGCAATTGAAGGGCGAAGCTACTATTTTATTATGGTTGAACACCAGAAAAACGAACTTGTTTTAATCTGTCTTCTGATTTATGACTTTATACGGATAAGCAAAGCTAATAAAACAAAACAGCTCAAATTCTATATAGAATTTGAGCTGTTTTTAAATCAACTAATTATGGCTGCTTATTATTTTTTTTGCTCTACATCCACTTTGATGCGCTCATCTCTATTCGATAATTCCCAAGCCGTATGGAAAATAAGAATAGCTATTTTTTGCATTTTGTCAAATTGAATTTTATCAACTGTATCACTTGTTTTGTGATAATCTTTGTGCGTTCCGCTAAAGTAAAAAATAGAAGGAATACCGTGTTTAGCAAAATTATAATGATCCGAACGGTAGTAGTAACGATTAGGATCTTTCTCGTCATTATATTTATAATCTAATGTGATATCCCCATATTTTTGATTGGCTTCTTCATTGATTTTGTGTAATTCTGTACTCAATCTATCAGAACCAATTACATAAATATAATTTGGATTGCCTGCTTTTTCGTAAATCTCATCCACACGACCAATCATATCAACATTAACATCTGCAATCGTATTTTCTAATGGGAAAACAGGATTTTCAGAATAATATTTAGAACCTAATAAACCTTTTTCTTCACCAGCTACCCACAAAAATAAAACACTTCTTCGTGGTCCAGCACCTTCGGTTTTAGCTATACTAAACGCCTGAGCCATCTCTAATATGCCAGTTGTGCCACTTCCATTATCATCAGCACCATTAAAAATATCATCGCCCCTATAACCCAAATGATCATAATGAGCAGAAACAACAACGATTTCGTCTTTTAGCTTAGGGTCTGAACCTTCAATGAAACCTAAGATATTTGGACTGTTGAGTATTTCGTCTTTTTTCTCTAAGTTAGCTACAAATTTTGATTTGAAAGTAAAGTTCTTAGGCTTTCCTTTTTTCTTGATTTTTTTATTGGCTTTAGCTAATTTCTTGTACTTGCGTCCCATTATTTTTTTAAGCATAGTAGGAGAAACAAATAAATGATTCGCATATGATGGTTTTTTTCCTTTAGTTTTTCCGCCAGCTAATTTAAAAGAAGGTTCGATCAACCATCTGCCATATTTATTGATATTTTTTAGTGTATTAGGTTCAATGATCAGAACCAATTTTACGCCTTTTTTCTTAGCAACGTTTAACTTTCTTCTAAAATCCCAGCCAGATTTAACTGTATTTCCAGAAATTAAATAATTTTCACTTTTATCAGTTGGTTCACCGCTATAAATTACAATGACTTTTCCTTTGACATCTACGCCATCATAATCGCTATATTCTTTAGTATCAATACCATAACCTAAAAAAGTGATTTCATTCGCTTTAATTTCAGGCATATTTTCAGATATTCCTGCAAAAGTGTAAA
This sequence comes from uncultured Saprospiraceae bacterium, assembly GCA_937125475.1. Classification (GTDB taxonomy): domain Bacteria; phylum Bacteroidota; class Bacteroidia; order Chitinophagales; family Saprospiraceae; genus CAKZLL01. The sequence goes on from CAKZLL010000079.1 coordinate 21,967, forward strand.
AATCACGCATATTATTAAACTCCTTACCATTAGCCGTTACTTTCACATTGCCCCAAGCTACGCGTTTGTATTTTACAGGCTGATAATAAGAATTATCTAATTGTTTAAGCGGCTGAATGCCCATCTGTGCCAATTGTTTGGTAATATATTTTCCAGCTTTTGCCAAGCCCTCACTTCCTGTCTCACGCCCTTGAAAATCATCAGATGCGATTATTGAAAGGTGTTTTTTTAAATCATCGGTTGTAATAGTTTTTGCATAAGTAGCTGGATTATTATCAACGGGAACTTCTTGAGCTTTTACATGAATAGCTCCGAAAACTAGTGCTATTAAAAAAATGTATTGTTTCATATTATAATCGAGTTTTTAGCCTTTATTGATAAAAAATCTTATAGTCGAAAACTAAAAAGTGGTTTTGAAGATATATATTTAATAAAGACTTTTTAATAGGAAAATCCCTTATTCTTTCAGATGTGTAATAACCAAAGAATAACAATAAATTCCTTTATTTTTTCTACAAAAAAAGATATCTTGATCCTAGAACGTTCAAAATCAAGCTATAACGAGCTTAACAACTTAACGCAATTTTACCAACTCGTCGAGCATGACGACCGCCTTCAAAAGCAGTTGTGATAAATTTTTGAACCATTGCAGATGCGATTTCTTCACTCACAAAACGAACAGGAATACTAATAATATTAGCATCATTATGCAAACGTGCTAACTCTGCGATTTCTTCATTCCAGCATAATGCTGCGCGAATATCAGCGTGTTTGTTGGCAGTCATAGAAACACCATTTCCACTTCCGCACATCAAAATACCTAATTCCGCCTGGTTTTGTTCCAATGCCTCAGCTACAGGATGTACAAAATCTGGATAATCCACAGAATTACCCGAATATGTTCCTTTATCAATAACCGAAATACCCTGATCGGATAACATTTTGATAATAACAGATTTGTATGGAAAACCTGCATGGTCACAACCTATTGCGATTGTCGTCACTTTCATATTGTATTAGTTTTTTTAGACTTAAAAAAAATATTCTTGTAAGGAGCAAGGAAATAAATAAGCTACCCAAGATTGCGTAATGAATTTTATTTTTTGCGCTATCCCTAGAGAATAATAAGCCT
>CAKZLL010000080.1 GCA_937125475.1 uncultured Saprospiraceae bacterium
GACAGAAAGCGGTGCGTCATTCTTAATAAGGTAAGAACCATTTAAAACTCTAGTCAATGCCCAAATTGAATAATAAGCAAACCAATGTCGATGTAAGTCATTGATAATGAAATAACTATCGGTTATTTTTTTAATATTAGCAAAAATAGCCGATAGTTCTTCATCTGTAAAATGATGGCAAAATAAAGAGCAAGTCGTCAAATCAAAAGAAAGATCAGCCGCATTTGTATCAAAAATGTTTTGTTGAGTAAATTCAATATTAGGAAAATCCTTGCAAAAATCTTCCGCAAATCCGACCATGAAAGCATTGGCATCGATGCCTGTTAGTTGAACTTGAATATTATTTTTTTTGAACCATTTTGCGATTATTACCAAATTATCACCTCCACCAGAGCCAATATCTGCGATAGTATAAACGCGTTTTTCCTTAAAAAAGCCTTGTTTTTTGAGCCGATTGAGGGCGATTTTCAAAACTAAATGACCGCCTAAATACCGATTAACCACTCGCAATTCTTCCAAGTTTTGACGCAAGTCCGCAGAACTTAATGTCAAATCGTCCATCAATTCTTTTTCGTAACTTCTCTTTTTAAACATATTTACAAACATAAAAACATTATGCTAATTTTATTATATTAAGTGGAAGAACAAACTTATAGAAAGTAAGTTTTTGGTTTTTTTATTAATTGTAACCCCACAAGAAACCCTAAAAAGCTGCTAGGCAATAACCAAAAATTGAGGACTAACATTTGCCAGATAATCGTTTTCCAGACAAAAATATGAAAAGGAATTTTAAATATATTGGTCATAAAAAAGCTATACAAAGCCAACTGATTAATATTAAAATCGACCAATTATTCCCTCAATTTACCAATTAACCTTAAAAACTGACCAACTACTAACTCAATCTACCAATCAATAATTGAAACTTGACATAGTAATATTTTATATACATTTTTGTATAAATCCAACAATGACAAATAAATACTTCTGTATTTTTAAAAAAAATCACCAGTCATTAAATAAGAAGTGAAAAACCTTCTGCCATTGCAATTTTATAAATAAAGTCAATCAATCGGCTTTTTTATTCTTTCCAAAAGAATAAAAAGGTCAGTTAGTATCCTTTGTTTATATGAATCTTTAAAAAAAAATTAAGGAATTAAGATTTGATAATAATTGAAACAAAGAATTAGTAATTTTTCTAATTCTTTGTAGCCTTTATAATTATGTTTTAATTGTCATTTATATTGATAATAGCTCTTTCAGAAAGCAAGAGTTAAACGGTTTTTTTGTAGAATAATCACAAATACCTAAGATGAAAAGTTGCTTTACTACTACTAATTTCGCTACTATTTTTAATTGGATTTTATTATTGATGCTGCCCGTTTTTTCGACAGCACAGGAAGTTCAGCTCGGTTCGGGTACAACAGCAACGAACACGGCGACACCTTCTCCTATCAATATTTATTATGGAAGAAGTTATCGAAGCCAAACCGTTTATACGGCGGCTGAGTTGAATACCGCAGGCGTGACAGGCGGTAAAATTCTCAAAATGGGTTATTTTATTGAGCAAGCACCGATTTATGGATTGCCCAATTTTACCATTAAAATGAGGCATACAACGGCTGTTAATGCTGCTTCTCATGATGCTGGTGCACTCACAACGGTTTATACCTCAGTGAGTTACTCGCCTACGGCAGGTGGTTTTGATATGCTTGATTTTGATACGCCTTTTGAATGGAATGGAACTGATAATATTTTAGTTGATGTTTGTTTTGAACCAACAATTAGTACTTCTGCAAGCGGTCGAATTCGATATTATACAGTGAGTAATGGTTATCGTTATTATTACAATAACGCGAATACTTGTAATAGTAATACCCTTTATCGAACATCGAATAAGCCACAGGTTAAATTCTTTTTTGCTGGAAATACAGCAGATGATGCAGGTGTTTCGGATATTTCGGTTGCTTCTTGCGTCGGCGCAAATCCTATTTCTGCAACTATTTTAAACTTAGGTAATAATCAAATTAATAATGTTGATATTCATTGGACAGTTAATGGCGTGGCTCAAACGACCGTTAATTATGCGACGCTTTTAGATACCATCGGAGGCGTAGGAAATCATAGTGCAAGTGTCGCATTGGGGGCTGTGAATTTGGGTAGTCTTGGAACTAATGCACAGGTCAAAGTTTGGACAGCTTCTCCAAATGGAAATCCCGATGGAGATACCTCGAATGATACTTCAACCATTGATCTCAAAGGAAGATTAGGTGGTACTTATACAATTGGAGGTGTTTCACCTGATTTTGCAACTGTTCAAGCAGCAGCGGATAGTTTAAGAAATAATGGTATTTGTGCTAATGTGATTTTTAATATTAGGTCTGCGACTTATACCGAGCAAGTGCTTTTGGACGAATTTGAAAATACAGGTAATTATACAGTAACTTTTCAATCAGAAACAGGTAATAAAAATGATGTGACGATTGCTTATACCTCGCTTAATTCGACTGATAATTATACCGTTCGATTAGATAATGCGACTAATATTTATTTTAGAAATCTTACTTTTCGGTCGTTAAATGTGACTTATAATACAGTCGTTGATATTAGAAATGGAGCGGAATTTATTAAATATTACAATTGTGAATTTGCTGCGCCAAACAACTCTTATAATAATGTAGTCCAAGCAACGACTGGAAATCCTAATAACTTATTTTTCTACGATAATACTTTTTATGGTGGTGGTTATGGTTTTAATTATGATTATTCAGGAATTGGAGATAGTATTATTATGCAACGCAATTCTTTCGATAATCAGTATTATCGAGCTATTCAAATCTACGATGCGCGTACTGTAGAAGTGAGTAATAATAGGATGAGTGGAGAGTTAAGTAATTATGCGGCTTATGAAGGCATTCGGGTTTATAGGTGTGATGGATATTTGACTATTTTTAATAATAAAATATTGAACGCTAGTGGTTATTATGGTATTCATGTGAATGGATGTGATGGAGATGCAGGACAGCGACATACCATATATAATAACTTTATTCATCAACAATCGAATAGTAATGTTAATTATTCTATTTATGGAGGAAGTTCTACGTATATTGATTACACACATAACACCATTCAAAATCATGGAACGAATGCTAGTACCGCGGGTATTTATATTTCTTCTGGTAATAATAATCGAATTTTCAATAATAATATAGCGGTTTGGAATAATGGTGTAGCGATTTATACTTCTTCGTTATCGAATATTTCAGAAGCAGCTTATAATAATTATTATACAAGCGGAACAGCAAATACCGCAAATATAAACACTATAATTTATGCATCATTAGGAGATTGGATCGCGATAAGTTCGCTTGATTCAACTTCTTTGGTTGTCAATCCATATTTTACTAATGACTCTTCTTACGTTACTTCCCAGTCTTTTCTAAATGATGCGCCTTCTCCTCAAGGCATTACGACCGATATTGATGGCAATGCAAGAAATGCAGTAACGCCCGATATTGGCGCGTATGAATTTTCACCAATGGGGGTAGATGCTGCAATTTTGGCATTAGTTACACCAGCAAAACCATTTACAACTGGATCACATGATGTAAAAGTCATTTTACAAAATGCAGGTGGAACGACCTTGACCAGTGCCGATTTGCAATGGTCGTCTAATGGTGTGGCGCAATCTACCGTCAACTGGACAGGTTCTTTAGTTTCAGGAGATACGACAACCGTTACATTGGGCAGTATCAACTTTGGGGTCAATCAAGGTTTTCAATTTACCGCCAATTCCACTAATCCGAACGGTGGAGCAGATATTTTTAATGCTAATGATTCTGCGCAAGTATCGGATGTTTATGGTGGGTTGAGTGGTTTGTACACAATTGGTGGTGCTTCTCCCGATTTTCCAACTTTCACCGAAGCCGCCACACAACTAAATCTAGGTGGTGTGACTGGAGCAACAACCTTTTCGGTGCGAGATGGCGCGTATTCAGAACAGATTTCATTGATTGAAATTTGTGGGGTTGATTCGATTAAAACAATCACCTTTGAATCGGAGGCTGCCGACCCGACTAATTGTATTTTAGAATATAGTAGTTCGATCAATAGCACGAATTATACGGTCTTTCTGGATGGAACAGATTATGTTACTTTCCGAAATATCACTTTTCAAAATACATCGGCTTTTTATAGAAAGGTTTTCTCTATTAATAACGGTGCGACTTACCTCACTTTTGATGGTAATATCATCTCAAATAACTCCACAAATACGACTTCCACTAATCAAGTATTAGTCTATTATGATAATAGTGTTAATGAGTATCAGACTTATAATAATAATACTTTCGAGAATGGTAGTTATGGTTTGTATTATTTTGGGACAAGTAATGGGGGCGATTATTTAAAAGGAAATTCCATTACAGGCAATCGTTTTTATAATCAATATTATTATGGTATGGGAATAACCTATTCTACAGGAATTCTAATTAGTAATAATATCATAAAAACAGTTTCGCCTTATTCTAATTATTATGGTATTGGGTTGAGTTATTGTGAAAATGGTTTGCAAATATCTGGTAATCAAATATATGGAGGTAGTGATGGTTATGGAATTAGTCTTTATGATTGTGATGGCACGACTGGAGCGCACAACTTAATCGCGAATAATTTTGTGGAAATTGGCGGTACGGCTAATAGTACTTATGGTATTTATAGCCGTTATAGTAATTATTCAGATTTTTATTATAATACCGTTAATTATACTAATACAAGTACATTAGGAGCTGCTTTCTTTGCTCCAGGTGGAACAAATAACCGATTAGCTAATAATATTTTCCGTGCTGAAAATGGTTATGCAATTTATACTTCATCAGCTTCGACAATCATTTCTTCTGACCATAATGATTTTTATACGAATGGTGTTAATTTAGGCTATTGGGCTGGTTTTATATCAGATTTAACTGCTTGGCAAGCCGCTTCTAGCATGGATGCAAACTCAATTGCAGAAGATCCAATTTTTACTTCTGATTCAACTTTTACTGTCAATAATCCTAGTCTTGACAGAGCAGGAACGCCGATTGCAACAATATCGACTGACATCGAAGGAGATGCGAGAGACGGAGCAACGCCAGATATAGGCGCGGACGAATTTATGCTAGTTGGTGCAGATGCTGGAATTGCATTTATCACTCCGCCAGCTGCTCCTTTTGGTCCTTCGACGCAAGTCATTACGGCCAATTTGAAAAACTTTGGTGCAGATACAATTACAAATGTTACTATTAATTGGTTGATTAATGAAGTGCCTCAAGCACCTATCAATTGGAGTGGTAGTTTGGCAAGTGGCGATACGACAACCGTTGTTTTAGGTACTTACAATTTTGTTAATCAAGTCAATTATACAATAAAATCTTTCACTGATTTACCAAATGGTGTTGCAGATAATATAGCATTAAATGATACCGCAGAAGTAAATGATATTGTTGCAGCATTTGCAGGAACGTATTATTTAGGTGGTGCTTCGCCTGATTTTACTACTTTTAATGAAGCGGCTTATTGGCTTGGTTTGGGGGGGATTATTGCGCCTGTTGATGTTTTGGTGCGTGATGGTTCTTATACCGAGCAAGTTTCTTTCACCCCAATTGCAGGAACAGACACAACTGATCAAATCGTTTTCAAATCTGAAAACGAAGATAGTACGCTCGTTACTTTACAGTATAATTCTAATTCTGCTAATAATTATGTCTTAAAATTTGGCGGTGCGGATTGGATGACTTTCCAAGGTATGACCATTCAAACGATGCATACAACTTATGCGCGTGCCATTGTTTTAGATAGTAATTCGCAACATATTACTATTCAAAATAATGAATTAATTGGTACTAGTATAATAAGTACTTCATCTAGTAGAGCGATTATTTATAATTATTATAGTATAAATAATGGTTTTAATACCCAATACTTGACTATTCAAAACAATAGGTTAATTGATGGTAGTTATGGAATTTATGCCTTAGGGTATAGTGTTTCTAATTTAGGCGATCAGCTTCAAATTTTGAATAACAATTTTGAAAATCAATTTTATCGAACTATTGATGTACGTAATCAGGAGCATACAAAAATTTCAGGGAATATCATTTCGACCATGAGTAGTTACACTAGTGGTTATAGTGGGATTTATTTGAATAGTCTTCGGAATGGATATGAAATAACGAATAATAAAATCTCTGGTGCTAATTCGGGATATTCTTATGGAATGTATATTTCAAATGCAGATGGAACGGCTTCAAACATGGCTTTGATTGCCAATAACTTTATACAAGTTGGAGGTACAAGTGGTAATGGTCGAGGGGTTTATATGACTTCTTCGGACTATGTGAATTTCTACCATAACTCGATTAATACGATTAATACGAGCGCTACTTCTGTCGCTTATTATCATGGAGGAAATGCGAATAGTCATTACAAAAATAATAATATTGTTCACTCAGGAGGCGGTTATGCAGTTTATTCAGTGAGCAATTCTATCGGTTCTTCGGATTACAATAATCTTTATACAACGGGCACAAACTTAGTTTACCGAAGTGGAAATCGAGTGGATTTAGCAGCTTGGCAAGCTTATTCTGGCTTAGAAACTAATTCCGTTTCTTTAAATCCTACTTTTGCAGATTCGGCGGATTTACATATTTCAGCGGTTGGTTTGGACAAAACAGGAACACCGCTTCCAGAGGTCACGACTGATATTGATGGCGAAAGCCGTAATCCTGCAACGCCTGATATTGGTGCGGATGAATTTTCTACTGATGCGGATGATGCTGGAATTGTCGGAATTGTTGGCCCAACAAAACCATTTGCGGCTGGTGTTAATCCAGTTTATGTCAAAATCATTAATAATGGAACAACCGACCTTGATTCAGTGCGCGTCAATTGGTCAGTGAATGGCGTGATGCAATCGACTTATTATTGGAATGGAAATATTGGTTCTGGTCAAGTACTAGATTCTATACAAATAGGTACTTACAATTTCCTTGCTGTAACAGGACATGATATTATCGCGTGGTCAAGTTTACCAAATGGAAATGTAGATCCAGATAATTCTAATGATACAACAATTGTACAAGATTTATATCCAGCACTTTCTGGTATTTATATGCTTGGCTTAGTTACGCCAGATTTTGTTACATTCAATGAAGCGGCAATCGCATTGCATAGAGGAGGCGTGATTGGTCCTGTAACAATCAATGTACAAACAGGAACATACAACGAGCAAGTCGAATTTAATGAAATTTGTGGTGCATCGGCTATTAATACGATTACTTTTCAAGCGCAAAGCGGAGATAGTACTGATGTAATTTTGACGGCAAGTGCTAATTCTACGGATCGTTATACACTGAGTTTGAATGGTTCGGATTGGATGACTTTCCAAAATATGTCAATTGTTGGTACGAATACAAGTTATGCTCGGGTTATCAAAATTGAGAATGGCGCGAGTAATAATAGTTTTGTAAATGATGTAATCGAAGGCCCTAATACGAATAGTTATACTTCGAATTTATCGAATATTTATTCTAGTTCTGGTGAAAATAGTTATAATACTTTCCTTAATAACCGTATTCAAAATGGTTCTTATGGAGCTTATTTGTATGGAGCAAGTGTTAATCAAAGTGTTTTGAATGCCTTTATTGATAATGAAATTACGGGGCAATACGCTACTGGTTTATATTTTTATTATCAAGATACTTTACTTATTGATAATAATATTATTACAAGTACTTCTACGACAAGTTCTTATGTCGGTATTCAGCTTCATTATTCTGACGGTAATTATGAGATTTCTAAAAATAAAATCACAGGAATACTCAATGGATCTGGTATTTATTTTAATCGTTCAAGTGGTTATTCTGGAAATCGCGCATTGGTTTCTAATAATTTTATTTCGATAGGAGAGGGCAGCGCTACAAATAATTATGGTATAGAAACCCGTTATTCGAATTACATTAATATTTATCATAATAATATACGAAACGGTTCTACACATGCTACTTCAAAAGCCTTTTTTGTACAATATGGCGGAAATATCCAACCGATTAACAATATTTTTGCCCATGAAGGCATGGGATATGCTTTTTATTCTACAAGTTCGACGGGGTTTGTTAATAGTGATTATAATGATTTATTTAGTGCTGGTACGAATGTCGCTTATATGAATGGTGTTGCTCACCCAAATTTAGCGGCTTGGCAAATTGCGACAAGTCAAGATGCAAATTCAATTTCAATTGATCCAGGTTTTACATCTGTTTCTGATTTGCATGTTTCTCAAATTGCTTTGGATAGTACAGCAACTTTATTGAACATTATTAATGATATTGATGGAGAAACAAGAAATGCGACTCATCCAGATATTGGAGCAGATGAATTTGGTGCAGCAGCCACGGACGATATAGGCGTTGCAGTAATCACTTCACCTACAAATAGTTGTGACTTTGGAATTACGGAGCCGATCACGGTCGATATTACTAATTTTGGTGGAAATACTGCGGCTGGTTTTGATGTTACGGTGATTGTTGATGATATACACATAATTACTGAAAATGTAGGCGGATTGAGTATTGGTGCAGGAAATACCGTGCCTTATACCTTTGCCGCAACATTTGATTTTTCAGTAGAAGGAGCGCACTCAATCAAAGCTTATACAACAATGGCTGGTGATCTCAATGCTGTAAATGATACATCAACAACAAGCATTGAACATTACGCTGATCCAAATATTACTTTTAGTCCTGCTAGCCCTAGTGTTTGTGTCGGATCTTCGAGATCAGTTTCTGCTTTTGGTGGAAATTCTTACCAATGGAATGTAGCGAGTTCGGGCAATTCAATCACGATTTCGCCATTAGCGACAACGACATATTACGTCACGGTTACTAATTCTAATGGTTGTATTAATAACGATTCTATAGAAGTATTGGTTAATCCTTTGCCAATTGCAACTGCCTCAAACACTGGCGCATATTGTGATGATCAAACGATTATGCTTCAAGCAAATGGAGGAAATTCTTATAGCTGGGCTGGGCCAAATGGCTTTACTAATAATACTCAAAATCCAACTATCCCGAATGCTGTGGCATTAAATACAGGCAATTATTATGTTACTGTAACGGATGTGAATGGTTGTGTAGATAGCGCGTCTACTTTCGTAGTGGTTGGCGTTTGTAATGAGATTTGTAATAATCTTATAGATGATGATAATGACGGAAAAATTGACTGTGCAGATGAAGATTGTTTTGATAGTACAGTAGGTTTATCATCATTGTCTACTTTGCCAATTTGTGCTGGTGATAGTGTAACGTTATTAGCAACGGGCGGAACGACTTATTTGTGGAATACTGGCGCTACTACTGATAATATTAGAGTAGGTTCTGGCGGAACATATGATGTAACAATTACGAGTTCTGGCGGTTGTGATTCGGTGATGAGCATTCTCGTGCCGCTTCACGCTCAACCTACTGCAACGGCTTCAAATACAGGGCCTTATTGTATTGGTTCAGATATAACTCTAAGCGCAACAGGTGGAATGAGTTACGCATGGACTGGTCCGAATAGCTTTAGCAGTGCGGATCAAAATCCAATTATTGCAAATAGTATTTTGGCGAGTTTTGGTACTTATACCGTGATCGTTACTGATGCAAATGGTTGTCGAGATACTGCGACTACAAATGTCGCTAATAATGGTAATAATGCCCCAGTTTTGGCATATAGTGGCAACTCGAATTTCACGACTAGCGTGATTTCTCCATTGCAAGGCGATCCTTATACTATTTTTCGTTTTGAAGTGGAATATACAGATGCAGACGGAGATTTACCGCCAGCGAATGAGCCGAAAATATGGATGGATATTGAGAATAACGGTAGTTATTTTAATGCAAATGATCGCGTTATGGTCATGCAAGAACTTGATCCAACAGATAGCGATGTAACAGATGGAAAAATCTATTATTTTGAAACGAATGGTCTGCCGTTGAGTGCTACTTGGGACACAGAAATTAGGGTTTCTGATGGTAATGGTTGTGAGGTGGTGTTTGGTGGTTTTGATACGCCAGATGTATTCAATTCAACTGATGTAACGATTTTCGCTAATGATATTACCTTTAGTGATGATAATCCAGATACAGGTGACACGATCCAAATTAGCACGGTCATTCATAACTATTCAAGTTTGGATGCGACTAATTTTGTAGTCAGATTATTAAATCAAAATGATAGCACTTATAAGGATCAAACCGTAGCGGTTGTTCCTGGAAATGGAGCGATTACTTTACAATGGGAATGGATTGCATCGGATACACCGAGTTGGAATCCAATGCAAGTGATTTTGGATCTTAACGATATTATTACAGAACCTAACGAGCTGGACAATACCGCTTTAAGACCATTTACAGTTGGTAATTTTGTGATTGGTGGAGAAATTATTACGAACCTTTCCGCTTCTCCAAATCCAACTTATCCATATAGAACAGTAACGATTTCGGGTAATGCAGTTTATACTGATTTAGCGGTAACGCTGGCAGATTCTAGCGTGGCAGGTGCGACGGTGACCTTCTCGGTTTATGATAGCACGGGTGCAAAAGTCGCAGGTCCTTATAGTACTTATACCAATTCATTAGGTAATTTCTCGAAAGGTTTTTATCAAGCTTTATACGCGCCAGCGACTTATACGGTTCGAGGTATCACGACTGATTTTACTTTACAAGATACTTTTGAAACGACCTTTAATGTTATTCCGCCAGTCATTATTTGCGAACCAGATTTGACACTTGGTATTACATTAAGTGATTATAAATTTGTGGTAGGTTCTACGATTACAGGAACAGCAATTGTCTATAATACAGGTTGTGATACGGTTCGAGTGAACACGCAATTGTACTTTGAATTGCCAGATGGAACGCCTATTCCTGGACCATTTTCTATTCCACCATTAGCACCAGGAGAAAATCATACGGTCAATTTAGGCAATATGACTTTCAACACGATTGGAGGAACATATATTAGAGGATATGCCGATTATGGAAATTTAGTTGCAGAACGAAGCGAGTTCAATAATACGCATACTCGAAATATTACAGTTTTACCAAATCTACCAGACATTGTAGCTAAATCTTATTCGATTGGTACGATTTACGCCTGTGATGAGAAATGTTTCTCTTTCTATTTGGGTAATGATGGCGGTGTTGCTACGGGTGATTTTGATGCGCATTTAGTCATTTATAAAAATGGTGTACAAGATACCGTGAAGCATCAAATTGTTGCAAATCTTGAACCTTGTACTAATCGTTGGATACAATTCTGTCACACTTTTGATGATCCGACGGCTAATTATACACTGCGTTTAATTGCGGATAGCACGAATGCGATTACGGAATATCGAGAAGATAATAATGAATTATCTACCGTGAGAAGTCCATTGGCTTGTGAGCCAGATTTAGTTGTGGTCAATTGTAGAAGTTACAATAATAGAATTGAGGTTTTACCTGTTGATCCTGCTTTCCCAGATAATGTTCATTTGAGAACAGAAATCTATAATGGAGGTAATGACGGTGCGACTAATTTTGATGTTGATTTCTTAGTAATTGATACGAATATTCCAGATACAACAAGATATACGGTTAATTATCCTGGCACGCTTGCAGGTGGTCAGAGAGATACTGTTTCGATTTACAATATACCTAATATCAACTTGGGTGATCACGATTTGATCGTTACGGTTGACCCTGCTGATGTCATAAATGAACGATCTGAAAACAATAATACGCAGGAAGTTGACTTTTGTTATGAGTTCTCATTGTCTCGTTTCTGTTATGGTACGATGTTTTGGGATCGTGTTCAACCAGTTTTCCAACCTGTTCAATTAGGTATAAAAGTAAATAACTTTGGTATTTTTGATGCGTCTTCGGTTGATGTGAAATTTGAGGTCATGGGCCCAGGTATTCCTGCTTGGCAATTGATTGGACAAGGCACACAAACGACTGGATATAGCACGGTTTGTAGTAATTGTAATCATGTTTTTGTATTGCCAACGCCTTATTCATTTCAACAAGCAGGTACGTATCAAGTACGAATGACGGTCGATCCTGATGCCGCTTATACGGAATGTGATGAGACTAACAACGTTATGATTGTTGCTGTTGAGGTTAGGCAAGTGCCAGATATGCGCGTTTTGTCTCAATTCATCAATCCTTCTTTATTAAATCCAGATGTCAATCAAGATGTAACATTTGATGTGACTTACGAAAATATCGGGGTTTCTAATGTGGGTGATTCGATGGAGTTATTCTTAATGGTTGATGAAATTCCATTAGATTCTACCCGTGTAAGTGGTTTGACGAGTGGTGATTTTAATACAGTTAATTTCTCAACGCCTTGGAGTTCGGCATTAGTTGGGGCGCATGTTGCTCGAATTATTATTGATAATGACGAGGAAATTATTGAAACCAATGAATTGAATAATGAAGCTACACGAGCTTTGCACGTTGGTCAATTACCAGATTTATATCCTACTGATTTTCAAACTAGAACACCAAATCCAGCATTATTTTCTCAAACTTTCTTGGATGCTAGAATTCATAATAGCGGTGATACTTCGTGTAATGCGGATGTGAATTTCTATTATGTTAATGCGAATTTAGATACAATTTTAATCGGTTTTCTCAATATTACGGTTGATGCGGAAGATAGTTTAGACATTTCTTTACCTTGGAATAGCGTCTTCACACCAACAACTTTGGTACTGAAAATCGTTAATGCTGATCCAGAAGAAGCACGAACTGACAACAATGATGCATATTATTTAATTGGTTCAATGTCTTTATCAATTGTCAAAGATTTTGATGCAGATTGTAATACAAATGGTCAAGCTACTGCAACCGTTTTGGGTGGTACTTCGCCTTATACTTATGATTGGAGTTATGTTGGTGCGCCAAATTCAAATGTGCTTTCTGCTCCAGGCGGAACGTATGATTTAACGGTAACAGATGCAGGAGGTGATCAAGTGACTGGACAGATATTTATTAATCAAGGCGGTTCTTTATCTGCATATTATTCTTTATCAGATACTTGTAGCCCAACTAATTTATTTTTATCTGCTGATAAGAACGCAACTTCTTACGTTTGGTCTGGGCCGAATGGTTATACTGGTTATTCGAGCGACACAACAATCACGGGAGCGGACACGAGTTATTCTGGAATTTATACGGTTGTAGCGACTTACGCAAATGGCTGTACGGAAACGACGACTGTGACGGTTTCTATTGGTTATTGTTGTACGAATGATACGACTTATATTAATACAACGACTTGTATTTTGGATAGTGAAGGTACTTTCACCAGTACATTTAATCAAAATAATGGCTGTGATAGTATTGTTATTACGACTTATACTTATGTTGCGCCAGATACAACTTACATTAATACAACGACTTGCCAAATTAATGGTGGAGGCGTTTCGCGAGATACTTTAATGAATTCGGAAGGCTGTGATAGTTTGGTCATTACTACGATTACTTACGCACCGACTTACCGAGATACGAATGATATTAATCTTTGTCAAGGAGATTCGGTGATTGTTGGAAATAGTATTTATAAAACGGGTGGCTCTTATCAAGATACTTTCCAAACGGCTATTGGTAGTTGTGATAGTATTATTTTGACTAATATTACGATTGTGCCGCTGGCGATGACTACTCGAAATATGGAGATTTGCCAAGGCGATAGTGTGTTGAATGGTAATAATTATTATACCATGACAGGTACTTATATTGATACAATTTCTCGAGAACTTTATGATTGTGATAGTATTATTACCTTGAATTTGACGGTTCGACCGAATGTAATGTACAATGATAATGTAACGATTTGTCAAGGCGATAGTCTTTGGATTGGTGATGTTTTCTATACTTCGACAGGCACACATATGCAAACTTTGCAAACTACAAATGGCTGTGATAGTGTTGTGACGATTGATTTAGTTGTTTTATCTCCTGCGACTTCTAATAATGATATTGGAATTTGTGAGGGCGATAGTGTGACGATTGGTACGACGGTTTTAAAATATCCAGATTCTTATATTGTTACATTGGAAGAGGCTTCCGCGAATGGTTGTGATAGCATTGTGACGGTTAATTTATCTTATTATGATTTAGATACGACATATTTAACGGCTCAAACTTGTGATGCAGGTCAAGTCGGAATGAGTTCGCAAACTTATCAAAACGCGAATGGTTGTGATAGTTTAGTTATTACCAATACCAACTTAGTCGCGACGATTTCCGATACAATTATAACGACAATTTGTACAGGTGATTCGGTTATTATTAATAATATGACTTATCGAAACACAGGAATTTACACGGAAACGATGCAAGCTTCAAGTGGTTGTGATAGTATTATTACATTAGATTTGACAGTTGCATTGCCGATTTATACTTATTTGCA
>CAKZLL010000081.1 GCA_937125475.1 uncultured Saprospiraceae bacterium
AGAAGTGGTTTGTTTACTGCTTTGGCAGGATGGGCAACCAAAAAATCGAATGAATTATCACCTAAAAAAGAAGCCCGCGCTTGGCAACCAGAATTATTATTACCAATTGAACATTCAAAAGAATTGCGTGGTGTTTATCGTTTATTATATGCGTTGACTTATCCGAAAGGCTCACTAAAAGTCTTAGGAATGAAGGGCGAAGACAGCCAAAAAAGCTTAGAAAGCGACTTGCCAAACTTAATGCAAACCTTCAATGATGCCGAAATTGTTTCTTCTTATAGTTATATCAATGGCAATGATTATGGCAAAATTGTTGGCATCAGTATGCAAGCATTACAAACTGCATTCTTTACTCCCAATACCGTATTTTTAAAATTAGACGAACGAGCAGCAACTAAAACCGCTGATTATCAATCAATTGTCAATCAAGCGCAAGCTTACAACTGGGGCGCAATCTTTTTTGCGCAATACGAAACAGGTTTAGGAATTGAGAAAACAATCAATGTTTGGCTTAATGATATTCCTAGCGATTGGGAAGAACAATTGGATTTAGGTAATAATGATTTGGCAGTTTTATTAGGTTTGATTATTCGCAAAAGCTGGGATGGTCGAATTAACCTAGTCAAAGTGGTTGATGATGAGAATTTAACAGATGAAGTCGTTTTGAAAAAATTGGAACATTTGAAAGAAATCGCTCGTATTTCTAAGGAAACCGCCGTTCATATTATTCGAAAATCAGATACAATGTGGGCATCTGCTCCGCCTGCTGATTTGAATATAATGGGTGTTCCAAATGAGGATTTAAATGTCATGGCGTTAAAAGATATTTCGGCAGCGTTGAGTACAAGTTGTGTCTTTACGATAGATTCGGGCGAAGAAAGTGCCTTAGTTTAAAATTTGGGTGTAGGGGCGTAGGGCAAAGGCATGCCTTTGCCCTACATTGACATTCGCATTGCCGTATAAAAAATTACTATGAAAATCAACAAAGAAGAATTGCCTAAGAAAATACTATTCATTGCAATGTCCATTTTTTTGGTCTCGCAATCGTATAATCTTCTATTAAACGTGTCTTATACATCGGGCAAATCTTGGGGTTATTTATTTTTAGCCGCTTGGATTATTACTTTATTTATTACTGGAATATTTGCTTTTGCGGTGTTTGCTTTACCTGTTGAGCGGCTTTTGCCAAAATCTTACTATACCGTCAGACAGCCCAAACAACTCAAAAAATGGTGCAAAACACTAAAAATAGAATGGTTTAGAAAAGCCCTTTTAGCAACACTTTGGCGCAGTAAAAGTCAACGAGATAAATATTTTAATGGTCGATTGGATGGGATTGAAAACTTAGAACTACAATCCAAAAAATCAGAATTTGGACATATTTTACCATTTATAATTATAAATTTGGTGTGTGTCTATTTCTTGATATTTGGATACTTTAGATTAACTTTGCTGACTTTGATCATTAACATTATAGGTAATTTTTATCCTGTCTTACTGCAACGACATCACAGAATGAGGATAGCAATACTTAAACGACGATACAAGAAAAAATGATTTTATTTTATACCAACAACATCAACGACAAAATTGCGACATTAGAAGGAGATGAACATATTCATTGCGCCAAAACGCTTCGTAAAAAAATGGGCGATACGATTCATTTTGTAGATGGAAATGGCGGTTGGTATGAAGGACAATTGATTACCATTACTAAAAAAAGAACGACAATTGCGATTATTAATCGGGAGGAGGTGGCTAATCGAGTTACGGGTTTGCACATCGCGATTGCTCCGACAAAAAACATCAATCGGTTAGAGTGGTTTCTGGAGAAAACGACCGAGATTGGTATTAGTGAAATCACGCCTATTTTGTGCCAACGATCAGAACGAAAAAACATTCGTTTAGATAGATTACAAAAAATTATAGTCGCAGCAATGAAGCAATCTTTGAAAGCTCATTTGCCCAAAATCAATGAACTCACGACCTTTTCTAATTTTATAAAAAAAGTAACAAACGAAGAGCAAAAGTTCATTGCTCATTGCAATGATGGCGATAAAATGCTTTTAAAAAACACGGTCATTCCACAAAAAAGCGCTTTAATTTTGATTGGTCCAGAGGGAGATTTCTCAAATGAAGAAGTCGATTTAGCTTTGAAAGCTGACTTTCAGGCAATCAGTTTAGGGCAAGAACGATTAAGAACGGAAACCGCTGGTATCGTTGCTTGCCATACTGTGAGTTTGATGAATCAGTAAAATATATCTATTTAAAATTGATTTTTTTCATACTAAAAGTTAGATACAATATCTTCTAATCCTTCCAATAAATCATCAATTTCTCTTCGACTATTATAAACGCCACATGAAATTCGAATGCCGTTTATATTATTTTCATGAATGCCTCTCACCCTTGCTTTCGCTTTTGGATGATATTTAATTGCATTTTGAATTTTTTGAAAAGGCTGATTTTTCACTCTAAAAGTAACAATAGGAGAAGAAAACTCCGCTTTCATCGGAGAAACGATTTCGATTTTTGAAATTTCAGAAAGCCCTCTTTTGAGATGTGAGGCTAATCTTTTTCCGCGATGCTCAATATTGAGTATTCCAATTTCATTAATGAAATCAACCGCATCTCCAAGTCCTAAAAGTATTGGTGTGTTTCGTGTACCATATTCTACTCGGTTAGCCGTATATTTATGTTCAAAAACATTATTAGCTAAATCATATAAACTATCAGTATGCGCACCAGCATAAACAGGATTAAGCGCTCGAATAATTTCTTTATTAATATACAAAATCCCTGTTCCTTTAGGCCCTAATAGCCATTTATGACCGCTAGAAGCATAAAAATCAGGTTGTAATGCTTTCATATCTAAGTGCAGCATTCCCAAAGGATGCGCCCCATCAATACAAGTAAAAATTTTATGATTTTGTTGTTTACAGTATTCAATGACTTCTTTGATTGGCAAAACCATACCTATCGTACAAGTCACATGACTGAGTACAATGACTTTGGTTTTCTTAGAGATACTTTCTTTAATAATATCCAAATTATTGATCCCAGAACTATCTAATTGAATTTTTTTGATCGTAACTCCTTTGGATTTTTGTAGCGCTAACCAAGGAGCTGCACCACCGACATGAGCGTGATCTGTCAAAATAATTTCATCGCCAGCCTGTAAAGGAATGCTTTGAGCAGCAATATTAATGCCTTCTGTTGTATTTCTTGTAATTGCCAACTCTTCTATATCGCAATTAATGAAATCAGCTATTTTTTGATGTACATTATGTATTTTTTCATGCCCTTCCTCTCCTAAATACTCAAATTTCATCATCCATTTGTAAACAGTATCAATCACCCGTTTTGGGGATGCGCCCAGGCTGCCAGTATTAAAATACTTGCGATGATCAGAGAGTGGAAATTGTTGACGGACACAAGTCCAATAAGCATCAGTAGCGATGGAAGAATTAGATAGATCTGGACTAATACTTTCGTTGTCAATCCAGCTAAAACTACTCATAGAAGCTGCTGCGCCTCCTAATGTGATGTTTCTTAAAAAATTTCTACGTGATGAGTTATTTTTCATGTCATCGTTTTTTGTACCCCCTTAGATATTTAATTCTTGTATTGTTAAATATCAGTAATTGTTAATAAATTAAGTTAAGCGTGTTAGTAGTATCGTTTTTACTTTGTGTACAAAAATAAAAGTCTAAATCTTTGAGATTATTTCTGAATTTGGTTGAAATGCCTCATTTGTTTCTTCTTGATAAGGCACGTTAGTTAAAACATATTTTATAGTTTCTAATCTTGCTATTTTTTTACTATCTGCTTGAACAACAACCCACGGACAAAACGCTGGGCTTGTTTTCTCAAACATTGCGTCTCGATAAGTCGTATAATCATCCCATAAGCTTTGTGCTTTCTCGTCAATTGGGCTAATTTTCCAATGTTTCAGTGGGTTTTCTCGACGTGCATCAAAGCGTTTTTTTTGCTCATCTTTAGTCGTATCCAACCAAAACTTAATCACTTTCACACCATCTTCAAACAATAAATGTTCAAATTCATTAACTTGTTTCATAAAGCGATTATATTGTTTTTCGGTACAAAAGCCATTAACAGGCTCAACTACCGCGCGATTGTACCAACTTCGATCGAAGAAAACAATCTCGCCAGCATTGGGCAATTGTTTAATATATCGTTGAAAATACCATTGTCCTTG
>CAKZLL010000082.1 GCA_937125475.1 uncultured Saprospiraceae bacterium
GAAACTTACTTTGAAGGTTTGAAGAATAAAAATTAAGTTGCTTTATTAAAAGCAAACAATAAAAAAATTATAAACTATACATAATATATAGCGCAATGGCTGATACTATAGTTGATTCAAAAAAACAAGGAGGATTACTTGGGAAAGAAGATATGAAACTTCTTAAAGATCCCTTACACAGTAATAATCCACTTACAATCCAAGTTTTGGGAATTTGTTCTGCTTTGGCAGTAACTTCTTTGGTTTATCCATCTATGGTCATGGCGATTGCCGTAGTTTTTGTTTGTGGTTTTGCAAACTTGATTACGTCTTTATTGAGAAATAAAATACCAAAATGAATGCCCTGCCAGTCGTGGATCATCATCAATTAGATCTCCAAAAGAGTTATATTTTCCTGAAAGAATACCATCTCGAAGGCGATTATCTAATTCCGTATTCCAGTCTTCGCCAATATAGGAAACTAAACCTTCAACAAACCAATCAGGAAGATTTAATAAAACCGCATTTTGCACAATCTCTTGAAGACTAGAGCCATACATCATATAATTTAAATAAATTCTAGCAATGCCTTGACGAATTTGTTCTCTCAAATGATTGTGATCACCATTAAAATAAACGAACATTTTATTATTAACGATCTTAGTAATACCGCCAGAATTACCAAAAACATCCTCTTTGCCTATATTACTTTGCTTGAGATCAGTCAAGTCTGTATAAACCAATATTTCGATTTTATCACTAATGCGATATTCCATCAGTGAACGAATTTCCTCGTGATCTAATTCAGCTAATTGCACAACACTTTCCCCGATGTTTCGCCCTTCTTTGTACCAATAGACAATGAAATCACGGGTTTCGTATTGCCACCACTCAAAATCATGGTACTGAATACGATTTTTTCCAAATTCTGTATTAACATTTTGTGCGGATAAAAAACTCGGCATCAAGAATGCGGCAAATGCAAGGCATAAAAAGATGCTTGATTTAATATTATTATTTATCTTCATGTATGATGTTTTTTCTTTGTTGCTCTATCCCTGATCAATTGCTTATATTATAATAGTCTTTATTGACAAAAATTAATAGGTCTACAAATTTTTCGACTATAAGAACCTTTGTCAATAAAGACTAATAGATCTATCCTTGAATTTACAACTCGAATAATTTTTTTCTGTTTTTTAAAACTGTATTTTTGACGCGATAGATTATTAGCGTTTACTTTATTTTAAGTTCTTCGTATATAAAACGAATAAAGTTGGTCTAAGTTTGTCAAAAAATTAACGTATTTACAATTAAATGGAAAATTTCTTTGATAATTGTACTTACTTTTAGTCTAAAGGTAAATATTTATTTCTTTTTAATATTAACAAATGTATAGCGATTTTAAGTTTTTTGATAAAGAATAAGGCATTAATTTAAAACAGCTATACCTCTAATTATTCTGTTTTTCTAAAACGTTTAAACTATGTGCAATGTTGCTATTTTTACATTTAACCCTTTTCAAGAAAATACATATGTCTTATTTGATGAGACGAATGAATGCGTAATTATTGATCCTGGGTGCTTAACTGAGGCGGAAGAAAAAACGCTGACAGATTTTATTGAGAGCAAAAATTTGAAGCCTGTTAAGTTGATTAATACGCATGCGCACTTGGATCATATTTTTGGAAATGCGTTTGTAGCAAAAAAATATAATTTGGGGCTAGAAATCCACAAAGGTGAATTATTATTTTTACAAAATGGTCAAGCAAGCGCGGCAAGGTTTGGCTTGAAGATGGCTCCTTCACCTGCACCAAGCCATTTTATAGAAGAAGGAGAGCTGATTAAATTCGGCAATACGGAATTGAAAACTCTTTTTACACCAGGGCATTCGCCAGCGAGTATTTCTTTTTATTGTGAAAAAGGCAATTTTGTGATCGGCGGAGATGTTTTATTTAGACAAAGCATCGGTAGAACGGATTTGCCAGGAGCGAATCATCAAACTTTGCTTCATAGCATTAGAACGCAATTTTTTACATTGGATGATGATGTTAAGGTTTTTTCTGGTCATGGAGGAGCAACAACTATCGGTCACGAAAAACAATATAATCCATTTTTGCAATAATATTTTTATAAAAAATAAACAATGAATCAGCGTTTAGTACATTTGGCATTAGTAGTTAGAGATTACGACGAAGCGATTGAATTTTATACTAAAGTTTTAAAATTTGACTTAATAGAAGACACGGTATTAAGTCCGTCTAAACGCTGGGTTATTGTAAAACCGAAAGGTTCTGCCGCAGGTTTATTATTAGCGAAAGCTAAAAACGAGACACAAGCCACAAGGATTGGAAATCAAGCTGGCGGACGTGTTTTTCTGTTTTTACATACGGATAATATAGAAAGAGATTATCAAAATCTATTAGATCATAATGTTAAAATTGTTAGAGAAAAAATAACTGAACCTTATGGAACAGTTGCTGTTTTTGAAGATTTGTACGGCAATTTGTGGGATCTCATTCAGCCAACAGCCGAAAATTCTTTATTTAATAATAGCTAATTAGACTTAGAAAACAATCACGAACAACCATTCACAGACATACAATGAAACATTTATTTAGTCTTATCTTAATTTTTTACTCCTTTGTTTTTGCTTACGGGCAAGAGCCAAAGTTTCGTCATCTTGATGTGTCGGATGGGCTTCCAAGTTCGACTGTTTATCAAGTTTTTCAAGATAGTAAAGGCTATATTTGGTTTTCGACCGAAGCAGGTTTAACGCGTTTTGATGGAACGTATATTGAGAATTTTACGACGGATGATGGTTTGGCAGATAATGAGATTTTTGGACTTTTTGAAGATAGCAAAAATCGAATTTGGATGCGTGCCTATAATGGCAAATACGCTTATTTTCAAGATGGATATATTTATAATGAAGAAGATGCCGATTTCATAAGAGAAATGAAATCGGCTTACTGGGCAACAAATATCTCGGAAGATAGCGAAGGTAACGTCTATTTTTCATTGGGCAAAGGCGGTTTAATAATTCTGACTAATGAAGACGAAGTCATAAAGATTAATATTAAAACGCTTCAAAAACAATTTGATAACTTTTTGAAAAAGAATAAATTAACCGTTTCTGATTATAAAGTAAGCGTGGCAGGTATTCATGAAGAAGCGGATGGAAATATTCATATCTTAACTTCCATCGGAGAATTTTTGATCAATAATCAAACGTATAAGCCTCACTTTGTTCATCGTTTTATTAATGAAGTAAGCCAAATTCATTTTGTTAATGATACAACGATTTTGGGAACAGATACTAAAGAGAAAAAGAAAATTTTTTGGCATACGGATGATGATTTCTTACCAATTTTTAGTCAACAAGATATTAAAGCACGCAGTATTATTCCATTCTCATTGAATACTAAAGGTCAACTTTGGTTAGGAACTTTAGGGGATGGCGTTTTTTTGATTGATGATTTTTTAACGAAACCAACGATTAAAAATCATTATTTAGAAGGTAAAGCGGTTTCCTATTTTATAGAAGATACAGAAGGAAATTTATGGTTTTCAACCTTAGGCGAAGGTATTTATATGTTGGCTAAAAATACCGTTTTGACTTATACGATGAAACAAGGCTTGGCATCAAATGATTTATATGCAATTACGGGCAACGAAAAAGGGCAGATTTATGTTGGAAATAAAGAAGGTGCAGTTAATGTTATTGATGAAAAAGGAGATATTCGATTAAAAACAGCGGATAATTTAGTAGCTCAGGGGTATGATCGAATTACAGATATTTTAGTCAATAAAAATCAAGAATTATGGGTCAGTAGTGATATTGGTTTAACCGTTTTTGGTCGAAATATTCGATTTAATCAAGGCACAATTAAATCTATGTCGCAAGATAAATCGGGCAATGTTTTTATTGCGTCAAGTAATGGCGTTTATGAGATATTGAAGAATGGAACAAATAAAGAAATTTGGGATCGACGGACTGCTGCGCTTTCGCCAAATGATGATGGTACACTCTGGATTGGCTCGAATAGCGGTTTGTATTTTTATAATAAAACGGAAGTCCTTTCTAAAAAAGGAGAATCGCCTCTTCTTACAAATCGAATATCAGATCTAGAGCAAACTTCAGATGGAATTTTGTGTATTTGTTCTGCCAATGGCGTGGTGTTGAAAAAAGATAATCAGATTAATCATTTGACTAAAAGTGATGGTTTGGCAGGAAATGTTTGTAAAGATTTATTTATTGATAAGGAGGATAATACAGTTTGGATGGCGAGTAATACGGGGATTAGCCAGTTCCAAATCAATCCAGAAACTTTAGAAATTAGTTATATTGTCAACTATTCCGAAGAAGGCAATTTGGCATCAAATGACATCCGAAAAATCTATGCGAATAAACAAAAAGTATGGATGGCAACTTCAAAAGGTTTATCTTTTTTTGATGCAAAGGTACAAAAAGAGGTCAATGTCGCACCACCTATTTATATCAATAATATTAAAATTTGGGAACGAGACACTTCTATTCACAAAAGTTATCAATTGAAATATAATCAAGCTAACATCACGATTGGTTATACGGGAATTTCATTTCAAAGCGGCAATCAAATCCGCTATGAATATATGATGGAAGGCATTGATAAAGATTGGATTAGCACTTATATTACAGAAGCAAAATATCCAGACTTACAGCCTGGAACATACACCTTTAAGGTCAAAGCGATTGCAATTAATCAATTAGAAAGTGAAACGACTGCAACGATTCAATTTACGATTTGTCCGCCGTGGTGGGCGACTTGGTGGTTTAGGTTGTTTAGTGTTTTGGCAATTGGAGCAATTTCTTATTTTGTAGTGAATTATACGATTCAGAATCGGAAACAAAAAGAACAACTTCGCAGGCAAATTGTAGAATCAGAGCAAATGGCATTACGCGCACAGATGAATCCGCATTTTGTTTTTAATGCATTAAATTCGATTCAACATTTTATTACAATGGAAGATGAAATGTCAGCGAATTATTATCTGACACGCTTTTCAAAACTCATTCGACGGGTTTTAGAAAATTCTAAACATTCTTTCATTACGATCCATGAAGAAGTCGAGACATTACAATTATATTTAGAATTAGAAATGCTACGATTTGAAGGTAAATTTAATTATAAAATTGATGTTGATGACGAAATTGATGATTATGACACAGAAATTCCTTCGATGGTCATTCAGCCTTTTTTAGAAAATGCGATTTGGCATGGATTAATGGCAAAACAAGGAGATTCTGAGTTGGATATTCAATTTGAGCAAGCTGAAAACTTTATTATTTGTAGAGTAAAAGATAATGGAGTTGGTCGAAAAGCATCCGCCAAAGCCAATAAAGGCAGAACTGAAGAGCATAAATCAACAGGAATTGCGAATACGGTTAAACGTTTGGGCTTACTTTCTAATGTAAAAGGCGAGACGAACTTGATGGAAATTATAGATTTAGAAGAAGATGGAATTGCTTTAGGAACATTAGTTATTTTGAAAATTCCATTCAGATAATGAATAATTTGATATGAAAATTAAGTTTAAAAAAACGCGTAGGTATTAAATTATCTACGCGTTTTTAGTTTAATTTTGTGTTTTATTTGCAAAGAAAATTCACTAATCAAAACTTACTTGCTTATGTTACGTAATTTTTTCCTAATTTATATTGTTGTATTATTTATTGGTTGCTCGCCTTATAAACCACTCGTTGTCAAAAAAGATTTAGATGCGGCTTACAAAACAGCGGTTCAAGATGCTAATATAGTAAAACCAAATGAAATTGATAAAGAACTCGTACCAATTACCGATTATAATCTTAATTTAAAAAGAAATAATAAAGGTCAAATCCTAATGGTCACTTGGACAGGCTGGAATGGATATGATACTTTGATTGATCAAGAAATGAAACTCTCCAGAGAAGTTTGGGGAACAACTGCGCCACAATTGGGTAATTTTTGTCAGAATTTGAATTTAGATTCTGCAAAAATGGTCTTGAGATTGGAACAATTATTAGGTTTACCACCGCATAATGGAAAAACGCGTTTTGTAGAATTGTGGGTTAATCCGTCTGATTTGTTTCGCCCTTGTCCAGATCCAGAAGTGACGGATCAGACTTGCGAATTGAAAACGCCTACTTCATCTTATTTTTCAATAGCAGAAGAACATCAAAAATGGATTGATAATTTACGCGCTAATTCTTACGGTGAAAAAGGTTATCCTTGGACACAATTGGGCTATACATACGATTGGGGAAATCCTAAAAACCATGTTGGATTGAGTGAATTTGTGATAAAAGCAAAATCAACAGTTACAATAAAAGGTGTGTCTAATGTGTATCAATATTGCGATGCGAAAAAATAATAGTTGTTTTGTCATGATTTCAATCCACCGTTTCAGCGGTGGGTTGGCATCATGACAAAAAAGTGGTTTTATGTTAAATCATTTTTTATGTCGCAAAAACCTAGCCCTAAACTGCTGTTTTTTCCTCCAAAACCAGCAAAATATCCAATTCGCATCAGTTCAGGTGGTGCAGCGATTACAAAATCAAAATTGAAGGCACGGATATTAGTACTATCAATGTTAAGAAGTTTGCTTTTAGCCTTCGTTTGACTAGCAAAGTCAGTTAAGGCAGGAGGAAGAGGTTCGCCGATAGCCTCAGCTTTTTCAATTAAATTATTGATGAAGTAGGTTTTATAGTCTTTGGCAGAATCAGGAGAAATATAGACAGGATGTTTCTTGTTTTCTACATATTTAGATATAAAAATGGGAGAACGACTAGTGAACTCCATAACGGGTTTAAAAATTGGATTTGGTAAAATTTCTACGCTACTAACCTGAAAATCAATGCGTCCAGATCCAATTCTAATATTAAGGTCTTGAGATTGAAACAATTCAACAATAGAATTTTGTAGGGATTTGTCAATGAGAAAAGAAATGGTTAAACTCGCCCGCCCTTTTTCTAGAATAAAGCCGAGCCTTTTATGAAAACGATAAGGTTTATATAATTCGATTTGACTGAAAGTGAATAATTTGAAGCGTTTCTGATTATCTTCTAAGTTATATCCTTTTGCGTGTAGCCAAGCCACAAAAGTCGAATCGGCTTTTGCTAAATTACTATAAATCCATGTAGAGATGGCAGATTCGTAATTAAAAGGAAGAATACTTCCTTTTTGAGTTAGAAGTTGAAGCTTTAATCGCATTAATTTTAATTAGGTCTAGAAAATGAGAATGAAAATAAAGTAGAAAATAGAAAGATCAAATATAAATAAAAAAACAGGAAATAATGTATTTTTAAAAGTAAAGGATAAACGCAAGACCTTTTCTGTTGCTTTTTGGGGTGGAATACTTTAAAAATTAGAGCTATTTAATGCTTACTTCTTCAAAAATCTCGATAATTAGTTTAGCGGAATTCTTGATTTCCTCTTTTGAAATTGTTAGGGGAGGAGCTAATCTAAAGGCATTAGGACAAGACAAAAACCAAAATGTAATTAACCCTTTTTCTAGACAACCATCAACTATTTGTTGGACGATTTCTGCGCTTTCCATCTCAATGGCAAAAAATAATCCTCTAAATCTAATTTCCTTTACTAAAGGATGATCAACTAATAAATCATGTAATAATTGTCCTTTTTCGTTAACAGTTTCGACAAGTTGATGATCTAATAAATACTTTAAACTCGCATGAGCCGCAGCACAAACTAACGGATGTCCTCCAAAAGTAGTAATATGCCCCAACATTGGATTAAAAGTAAATTGAGCCATTTTTTCTTTGGCACTCACCAAAGCACCAATGGGTAGACCACCACCTAAAGCTTTGCCTAAAGTCAAAATATCTGGAATGACATTATAATATTCAAATGCCCAAAGCGTCCCTGAACGTCCTAAACCAGCTTGAATTTCATCAAAAATTAATAAGGCTCCAGTCTCATTACAGCGCTTTCGTAAAGCTTGTAGAAATTCTAAATTAGGTATTCTAATTCCTGCATCACCTTGAATAGTTTCTAGGATAACCGCAGCACAAGTTGTATCAATCTGTGTTAAATCTTCCAAATGATTGAGGCGAATGAAATCTATTTCGGGCAAGAGTGGCCGAAAAGCCGTTTTCTTTTTTTCATTACCACTTACAGAAAGTGAACCATGTGTACTACCATGATATGCTCCGATAAAAGAGATCAGTTTTTTTCGACCTGTAACACGTTTTGCGAGTTTAAGCGCAGCTTCATTTGCTTCTGTTCCCGAATTAACGAAATAAGTTGTATTTAGTGATTTTGGCAAAACACTAGCTAATAATTTTCCCAATGCCAATTGCGAATCTTGTATAAATTCACCATAAACCATTACATGGAGATAACGGTCAATTTGTTGTTTGAGTGCATTGTTTATATCTGGATTGTTATGTCCTAAAGCCGAAACACCTAATCCTGAAATAAGATCCGTATAGCGTTTTCCAGAAACGTCATAAATATAAATACCATTAGCATGAGACACTTCAATTCCCATGCTAAACGGACTTGTTTGGGCTAAATGCTGATCTAAATAAAAATTGTTAGAAGACACAATTAACTGAATTAAAAGGATAAATAATAATTATTTGAAAATGGTTTATTCGTCTTCGCTTTTATTTATTCTATTTTCGAGACTTTCATATTTCTGTTTTAATTCTTGGATCATTCCCATCATTTTTATCATCAACTCAGCATTACTCATTCCAGTTGTAGCTGTATTTCCTTGTCCATAACTAACTTCTGGTTCATATGCTATACGTGCCTCGGGTTTTGGATTATTTCTAAATAAATCCCCTTCGCCACTAATTAGCCAATTCAAATCTACTCGCATTTCATGAAAAAGGATAAAATACATTTCATGAGTTAATGCGGACAAACCGCGTTCTTTTTGTCCATAAGTACTTTGATTAATTCCAAATTTCTCTCCCATTTGAGCTTGTCTGAGGCTTAAATTTAGTCTTACTTTTTTTAATCTTTCTCCAATTGCTACCGAATCTTCGTGTTTCATGATTTTTTTTTAGAGGTAAATACCTGTTAAATAAGGGCCTATTTGTAGGCTATTTTGATTATTAGCTGCTAATTTAGTGATAATATAACTTTTATTATAGTTTTTAAAGATAAAAATTAAAAAATCATTGTTTTTTAGTTTTTAAATATATATTTTTGTTTTGTTGTTTTATTTTAAGTACTTAAAATCCCTAAAAAGTGTTTTAATCAATTTTTTAATTTTCTACAATAACAATGAAAACTGTAGAAATCATTGCATTATAATTATTAAAATTATGGAATACAAATATAGAATAATAGTATTACTTGCTCAAAAGCAATTACAGACAGGCTTAGGTATCCGAACAGTTAGAGAGCAAGCATCCAGAGCGAGTAGATTATCTTATTCGCAATTTAATCGCCTAGCTCGATTGCCTTCAAATAGTACAGAAGCTTTTACTGATACTGCTTTATATGCTTTATCCCACTATTTTCGTGTTGATATTGATGAATTATTTAATAATACGAATTATTAATGATTTAGTTGTATATAGATTTGTTTGATGATAGCCAATTAAGCTATCATCAAACAAATCTAGTAATGGTACTAAACAGCCTTATTTTTTATAAAAAAACGCAGCCCATTTATTTAACAATTAATGATCATTATTTTGTTACGCTCACTTATATATTAAACCTTTTCTCGGCATTGTAAAGTCATCCTAGCCTACTGTTAGGAAGGATGGCTTTTATTAAAAATAAATTTATGGAAAAAAATAGGTGATATTCAAAGATGTCACACTTAATTATTAACTATTTAGTCATATTTAATGGATAAAAGACAAAAAATTAGTTATTTCTTTGCAAATTCAAGTTTTTAAACGTTTTACATTAAGGAATGAAAATTATAATAATATTATATTAATAACTTACTCGTTGTTATATGTAAATTCTAGCTTATAATAAGGAACTTTAATTTTCATTCTAATTGATCAAATTATTTAATAAGGTACTTTCCTAAAGAAACTGTACCTTGTAGGAATAGAAGAAACTATTTTTCAAAGAATAGACTTTATTCTAAAATGGTTTTGTATTGAATTTAGCTTCGTATAAAATTATTTAGAATAAAGTCTAATAATCTATAACTATTTGAAATACTATGCTCTAGCAACTAAAAGCATTATAATCACGTTTTATTTTGGAGAATAAGAAATCAATAACTTTATATACATGAAATACTAGGTTATGAAAGGCTTATTTTCTCAATCAGGCATCTTCTGATATTTTAGAAAGAACAAATCCATTAAGTTTATGAAGCATATATTAAAATCAATACCAAAGACATTAGTATTCGCAAGTATTTTTACATTCATGCTGATGAATGTTGCAGAAGCGACGCATAATCGAGCAGGAGAAATTACTTATAGACAAATCAATGCTTTGTCTTTTGAAATCACGATTACTACCTATACTAAAGGAAGTAGTATACAAGCTGATAGGGATAGTTTGGAGTTGTGTTTTGGGGATGGAATTTGTCAATGGGTGCAGCGATTTAATGGAGGAGGTGCTAATATTGGCAATGATATTCAATTGAATGTATATAAAACATTACATGCCTATCCTGGTCCTGGGAAATATGTTATGTACATGACTGATCCTAATCGAAATGGAGGAATTTTGAATGTGAATTATCCTTATTCAGATCAAGTCCCTTTTCATATCGAAACAGAACTCTGGGTACTGAATTCAGTGTTTAGTGGTTTTAATAATTCACCGATTCTTACTAATCCGCCAATTGATGAAGGCTGTGTAGATAAGTTATTTGAGCATAATCCTGGCGCTTATGATATAGAGGGGGATAGTTTATCTTATGAATTGATTGTACCCAAACAAGGTCCTGGATTAGATGTAACGAATTATACTTATCCTAATAATGTAGGAGGTAGTGCAACGCTTTATATGGATCCAATCACAGGAACGGTATCTTGGGATTCACCCCGTCAAGCAGGAGAGTACAATTTGGCATTTTATATTAATGAATATAGAAATGGAGTATTGATTTCACGGACTATTCGAGATATGCAAATCACGATAGAAAGTTGTAATAATAGACCGCCAGTTATTGAGCCACTAGACGAAATCTGTGTTATTGCTGGGGATACAATCAAGTTTGATGTTATTGCTTCTGATCCTGATGGTGGGCAATTAGTGACACTTTCCGCATCGGGTGGACCAGTTATTAATGATGGGACATTCTTAGGTCCAGCGACTTTTACTGTTCCTTCTCCAACTAACCCAATTAAAGGTTCTTTTGTTTGGATTACTGAATGTCAACATGTTCAAGATCAATATTATCAAATACTCTTTAAAGCAGAGGATAATTATAATATTTCTCCAGATAATCCACAACATTTAACAGATTATAAAACGGTTAGAATTCGAGTGGTTGGCCCTCCACCTACGGATGTTCAAGCAACAGTTCAAAGCGGACAAGTAGAAGTCACTTGGGATGGTGGTTATATTTGTAAGGATTCTGATAATTTTAATGGGTTTAGTGTTTGGAGGCGAGAAGGAAGTAATCCGTTTCCGTTGGATACTTGTAATCCAGGGTTAGCAGGAAAAGGTTATACCAAAATTGCAAGTGGAGTTGAAGATATAGACGTTAATAATCGATTTTTCTATATGGATAGCAATGTAGAACCAGGGCGTTTTTATTGCTATCGAATTGTAGGTGACTTTGCGGAGTTTACACCTTCAGGTTTACCATATAATATTTCGGAGGGCTTACCATCTGATGAAATTTGTGTGCAAATGAGCCGAGATTTGCCATTGATGACTAATGTTAGCGTAGATGTTACAGGCTTTGGCAATGGTGAAATGTATGTTAGGTGGTCAAAACCAAGTCCATCAGATTTGGATACGGTTCAAAATCCTGGGCCTTATGAATATCGTTTGTATCGTTCGGATGATTTAGATGGTACAAATTTTCAACTGATTAACACTAGTACAAGCACTTTATTTTGGCAGGCTAATGATACTATTTTTATGGACTCTGGTTTAAATACTTCGGGCACACCTTATAGTTACAAGGTTGAATTTGTATCAAATGGTAATTCTTTAGGAGAAACTAGTACTGCTTCTCAGATCTTTTTAACTGTAACAGGTTCAGATAAGAAAGCGATTTTATCTTGGGTAGAAAATATTCCGTGGGAACATTTTTCTTATACAATTTTTAAACGAGATAATGCTTCTGGAGTATTTGATTCATTAACTACCACGACGAATAAAACGTATGTAGATTCTTCTTTGGTCAATGACATTGAATATTGTTATTATGTTAGGGGAGAAGGTTCTTATAATATTCCTGGGATTGTTGATCCATTGATTAATTTTTCTCAACGAGTTTGTGCGGTAGCTGTTGATAGTGTTCCGCCTTGTCCTCCGACGCTGACGGTTACGAATAGATGTAACTCTGATAATTTTAGTGGTTTAGATTTCCAGAATGATTTATCTTGGACAAATCCAAATAATACTTGTGCAACGGATGTTTTACAATATAATGTATATTATGCCATAACTGATAACGCACCATTTACTTTAGTCGAGACAATTGATGGAGCAACTAATACAACGAATAGTCATTTCTTAGATAATTCGATAGCAGGATGTTATTATGTAACAGCCTTAGATTCAATTGGTAATGAAAGTAATCCGAGTAATGTATTCTGTGTGGACAATTGTCCAGATTATTCTTTACCTAATGTATTTACTCCAAATGGAGATGGGCCGAATGATTTGTATCGTCCGTTTGAATATCGTTATATTGCTAGAGTAGATATGGTAATTTTGGATAGATGGGGAACTGTTGTTTTTCAAACGGAAGATCCTGATATTAATTGGGATGGTAAAAATCTTCAAGGCAAAGATGTTGCAGAAGGCGTTTATTTCTATAAATGTGTTGTTTTTGAACGACGTGTTTCTGGAGAAGAACGAAGTGAAAATATTTTGAGTGGTTATATTCAAATTATTAGAGGCAAGTAATAATGTGTTGCATCCTAGAATAATCTATTATGAATTATTCTAGGATGCATTCACTAAAATCAAGCATAAATTTCCTCTTCTTGTTCTACTGAAATTTCAACATCATCACTCACAATAGGTCTAAAACGATCAATCGCAAAAGACGGTTCGAATTGTCCCATTCCAGAAGGATGACTGAGTAATGGATTATTAAGTTGTTCTAAATGTACAGCACGACCATTTCGAGTAGTAAAAATATCTCTAATTGTGTACATTTTATTTTCTAATGGTCTATTGGGAATGATTTCAATTTGTACAGGTGCAAATTTATCATTGATACATATGACTTCTTGTCCAACTTTCATTTTTATAATTTTTGCTGTGATTTTATATATGAATTAGTGTTATATACTGAAGACGTTTGCAAAAGTACGAAACTATCTTTTGAATCAATTGTTTTTTGGGGTTACTTAACATCTATAAAATTGAAACCGATAAAAAATTTTGGATTAAAAAATGAATTTAACATAAGATTAATAGATGAAAGAGAGGAGATATCTTGATTTTACTATCATTTTTATATCTTTATTAATAATAACATTAATTAAGTTCTTTCGTTATTAATAGCATAAATTACTTTTTAAGACTTATTTATTGTCGCAATCATTGCCAAAAATAGGAACGAAAAGATTATAACGATATAAAAAATAAAAATAAGTAAGTACATTTGTATTATATACAATTAAAAAATCAATATTAAAATCTTTCTTTTGGAGAGATTGTAAAATAACTATCTATGAAAATGAAAAAATTTACACTTCTTTTTGCTTTATTAATAACAAGCCAGTTTGTTTTTTCGCAAAACTTTAATTTTTATTTCGATACAGATACTACACTGCAAAATACTAATATTGGACAATTAGTAGATTTTAAAGGACATGTAATTAATTACACTAATGCGACTATGACTTCTCATTGGGATATTAGCGAAACTAATTTTCCTCATCAATCTTGGACGGCATTTGTATGTGATGATAATAGTTGTTTTGCTGCAACAATAACTGATCGCAAACAAAATATTCAAGCAGGAGATACTGCTTTAGTGAAAGTAACTATTACCGCAGGAACGAACGGAGTCGGATCAGTCATTGCAAAAGTTTATGATGATGCAGACTCTATGGTTGTTCAGCAATATACATTGACTTTAGATGCAACAACTTCTACTCATACCCTTGCAAGTGTTGTTGTTTTTTCTCAAAATGCACCAAATCCTTTTTACGATTATACTTTAGTAAAGTATGATTTGAAAGGAAATAGAGGACAAATTATTCTAACAGATATTTCTGGTCGCCAAATCAGAAACTACGATTTAAATGCGTCAGAAGGACAAATTGCTATTGGTCAAGAACTGAATAGTGGCTTATATTTCTATTCATTGGTAGTGGATGGGAGAGTAGTGACTACAAAAAGGCTACAAAAATTGTAGTATAAAAAGACAATCAAATAAATTAGGGTCGTATAAAACTTAAATGTTTTATGCGACCCTAATTTATTTGATTATTTGCTAAACCATTTTTTGATGCACTTTTCTGATAATTTGCCTTGTGGTGTATAGCCTCTTTTATAATGGATTTTATCTTCCTTTTGATGAGATATTTGATCGGGATACCATTTCCAAATAAAACCACCTGCCCACCAATTTTTTGACCAAAAAGTATCAAATAGAGCTTCTAAAGCATTGGACTGCGCTACTTCATTTACATCAAGACTTCTTAGTTTGGCTTCTAATTCCCAAGTATTGTAAGCTGTTCCATCAACACTCAAATAACCAAATTCAGTAAATAAAATAGGTTTTTTATAGGTACAATATAGGTTTTGAATTTTGGTTAACGGTTTTTTCCATTCTTTTTTTAATGCTTCAACAGATGGCGTTTTTTCATTGAGTAACGGAAAGTAAGCATCAATACCGATATAATCTAGCTCATCCCAAAACGTGATTTTTTCAAACTTATCCCAATTGGCAGCATAAGTCAATTTTCCTTTATATTGCTGTCTAATTTTTTGAATGATTTGCCTCCAAAATTGAGGGCGTTTAATCGCATGAATTTCAAACTCTGTCCCAATACATAACATTTCCGCGCCTTCTTCTTGAGCAATTTGTGCCATATAGAGAATAAAAACTTCATAGTCTTTCTCCCATTTTTTCCAATCATTATCTTTTTCAAAATCTAATTCACCGATCCAGCCCTCAGTTAGCCAGATTTGCGGTTTTAACATTGTTTTAATTCCAGCGGCTTTTGCCAATCGAATACTAGTCTTAATGCCAATTGGTCTTTCGCCCCACCATTGCCATTTGACTTTATTATAATGAACTTTCGGCTCGCCTATTCTTGTAAAACCATAAGGAATGACGGCGGTCCATTCAGCATTAACGGCTTGCATATCTATCATGGGATTATGTTTAAAAGAATCAGGGCGTGCAACAAGGCTCAATCCTTTTATTTTTTCAAATTTCGGTGCATCACAATTCATTATTTTTTGAGAATGACATGAAATTTGAAAAATAGTAAAACCACAGATGATTGTAATAAAAAAGAGATTTCTCATTGGTTAAATTAGGTGATTAATGAAAAAATTAATTAATTAACAGAACACGCAAAAAATAATCTACTCATCTTGCTATAAATTTTCCTAGTTCCTAATCCGAAAAAAAATAATTGAAATGCTGATAATTAGACCAACAATTATTAAAAACAGTCGACCAATAACTGAATCTTTTTCAGGATAAAATAAGGTTCAACTACACCATAAACACCAAATCCAGCATAGATAATTTTAGCCTTTTTTTATTTTTTAGACCTAAATTTTTTATTGTTTGGGAAGCTTGTTCTTTTTTTACTTGAATAATTTTTTTACTGATTTTGGAAGGGCAATGAATTAAATGATGATCTAGTTTTTCCTTTACTACTTTCTCAAAAGCAGGATAGTTATCTAAATATTCATTAATACACATGACACCAGTTAGAAGAAAGAAAATCCTAAATATTGAGATAATAAGTAAAGTAAAACTACCTATAATGAGCCGAATCCCCGTGTCTACCATTACTAATCCAGCTAGTAACATCAACCATTTCATAACAATAGGATACATCAATTGAGCTAATATGGTAGGATTATTTGTTGATTGTTTCATAGAATAGGCAATATTTTATTTCAAAGTTAACTTATTTTAAGTTATATATAATACTTATGTGCCATTAGCAAAAGTTATTGTTTTAATAGTTTGGCTATCAGTTGATTAGGTGTTTTTTTTGAAAAAAATTGTGTTAATCTTATCTTAAATGAAACAATAATATAAAAATCAATACTCAATAAATGTGACCATTTTCATATATTTGCAACTAAATAAGGTAAGTGATGTTAAATACATCATATAATAAAACAATTACACAAAAATAAAAAATATAAATATCATGGCATTAGAGATAAACGATGGCAATTTTGAGAAATTAATTGGAACAGAAGGTGTTGCAGTTATTGATTTTTGGGCAGTTTGGTGTGGTCCTTGTAAAGCAGTAGCTCCAATTATTGAGCAAATGGCTTCAGAATTTGATGGACAAGCAGTAATAGGGAAAGTAAATGTAGATATGAATCCGCAGCTTTCGGAAAAATACGGAATTAGAAGCATTCCAACAGTTCTATACTTTAAAGATGGTGAAGTTGTAGATAAGGTAGTTGGTGCTACTTCTAAATCAAAATATATTAGTAAATTAGAAACACAACTTGCATAGGTTGTTTTCTCTGAATAGACAATCTAAATAGACTTTCGTCTAAAAAAATCCCTTTGACAGATATAGTCAAAGGGATTTTTGCGTTATTATTGATATA
Organism: uncultured Saprospiraceae bacterium; assembly: GCA_937125475.1. GTDB lineage: Bacteria > Bacteroidota > Bacteroidia > Chitinophagales > Saprospiraceae > CAKZLL01. The sequence continues at coordinate 16,914 of CAKZLL010000082.1, forward strand.
TTTATATCTTTCGCACAATATTTGAAGGTAAGATGAAAAGAGAGAAAACAAATCTAACCTGTTATCAATAACTAGAAACCAGTATATGAGTTTAATAAATGATTATGATGTTCGGAATATTGGCAATTTAGAACTTTTTGCGCGTCAAGTGGTAGAAGGTTTTATTATAGGCCTACACAAAAGTCCTTTTCATGGGTTTTCTGTCGAATTTGCAGAACATCGGATCTACAATCCTGGAGAAACAACCAAAAATATTGACTGGAAAGTATTTGCTCGAACTAATAAAATGTTCACAAAGCGATACGAAGAAGAAACTAATTTGCGTTGCCAAATCGTGATTGATGTCTCTTCGTCTATGTATTTTCCTGAACCTAAAAAAGCATCACCTAATCATCTTAACAAATTGCGTTTCAGTGCGTTATCTGCTGCGGCATTGATGAATTTGTTGATGCGCCAACGAGATGCATTTGGTTTATCTACTTTCGATAGCGAAATCAAACAACATACCAGAGCAAAATCAAGCACGACGCATTATCGCTTGTTATTATCTCATTTGGATAAAGTGCTTGCCACACCAAAACACAATCAAACAACCGACGCGACTCAAGCCCTGCATCAAATAGCAGAAAGCATACATCGGAGGTCATTGGTCATTATTTTTAGTGATATGTTTGATGATAAAGAAGGTTCTGAGAAACTTTTTGAGGCATTACAGCATTTAAAGTATAACAAGCACGAGGTTATTCTTTTTCATGTGGTAGATAAAGCCAAAGAAATAGACTTTGAATTTGAAGATCGCCCTTATTTATTTGTAGATATGGAAACGGGCGAAAAAGTGCGTTTACAATCTAATCAAGTCAAGGATTATTATGTAGAGCAGATGACAAAATTCAAAGAAGACCTGAAAATGAAGTGTTTGCAATATAAAATTGATTTTGTTGAAGCAGATATTAATAAAGATTTCAAGCAGGTTTTAATGCCATATTTGGTCAAAAGAGGAAAGCTTTATTAAGATAATTACAAATAAAAAATGTTACAAAAAGTAAGAGTAGATAAATGGCTTTGGAGTGTTCGTATTTTTAAATCTCGAACGATTGCGTCTGATATTTGTAAGTCAGGACGAGTGAAAATTAATGGCGCTTCGCTCAAACCGTCTTATATGTTGAAAGGAGGAGAACTCTTGGAGGTCAAGAAAGAAGGCTTTAATATGAAGTATAAAGTTGTATCTCTGATTAATAAGCGAGTTTCTGCAACGTTAGCTGCACCGTGTTATGAAAACTTAACACCAGAAGAAGAAATGAACAAATTTAAGGATTGGTACGTTTCTAATGCGCCAGTAGAACATAGAGAGAAAGGTGCTGGAAGACCAACAAAACGAGATCGACGGGCAATTGATCGACATAAAAAAAGATAAATCGTAGATTAAAATTAAAATAAAAGCCATTAATGATCGGCTTAATTGGTATTTTAACTTACATTTTATAGAAATGGTAGGAAAACAAAAGAACTATTATTTCATTGTTATAAAAAATCATTAATTTTGTAAGGAATGGAAAATCTTAAATAAGATCGTTATTCATTCCTAATTTGTTAAAAAAAATCTTTGAAAAATGGAAATGTCAAAAGCAAACCAAATACAAATTGGTATGTTAGGAGTTATCATCGTATTGATGCTTCTTCAAATGAGTGGAGTTTTTAGTGGTGGAGATAGCAGTTTGTCAGCAGATGCTAGACAAAACCTAACAGGAGCTAATACAGCAGCAATTGGTCAACCAGGACAAGGAGTACCATCTGCAACTGGTCTTCCTCCAGGCGTAGCACCAGCAGCAACACCTCCAACTAGTGCGCCTACTGCACCAGCAGTTGACCCGAATCAACCTAAAACAGTAATGTCTTTTACTAAAGAAGAGTTTGATTTTGGTACTGTACCAGAAGGAGAGAAAGTGAAGCACACTTTTAAATTTAAAAATACAGGAAAAGAGCCTTTGATCATTTCTAATGCAAAAGGATCTTGTGGTTGTACTGTTCCTAAATGGCCAAGAGAGCCAATCGCACCAGGCGCATCTGGCGATATTACAGTAGAATTTAACTCTGATAAGAAAACAGGAAAACGTAATCAGCAAGTAACAATTACTGCAAATACAGAGCCTGCAAATACTATCGTTAGATTGGTCGGAAATGTAACGCCTAAAGCTGGCGGTGCAGCACCAGCAGCAGGAGCTCCAGCAGTTTCTCCTATTCAAATTCAGCCAAGTGGTCAAAAATAAATGACCTTTTAGTACTGAAGTTGAACTAAAAAAGTCGAATAACGCATGATGTGTTATTCGACTTTTTTTATGAAATTAACAGTTAAAATTCTGTAAATTTACTCTTTTTGACGTTATCTAAAACATCAATATCTGTCAGTTGTCCTTTTCCTCTATCGCCAGATAATAGGATTTTGCCATATATTTTGTAATCTTGCCAAGGTGTAGAAAAACGAGGTTCAGTTTTGCTTCGATCATCAAAATAATCCCATTGAGTAACAAGTTTTGTATTTTTATCAATATAAACATTGTATTTGTGATTAGGTGTTTCGCCTACATTTTCGAATGTCAATTGAACCATATCTGCATTTTCTCCTGCTTGTGTTTTTTGTTCGCCTTTGTATTTCAGCGTTACACCCGAGTCTTTCAATTTAAATGGCATTACGAGCCAATAAGAGTCATTAATCCAAATCGAAACGCCTCTATTGATATACTTTAGGCGCAAAGTATCAGGATCAATAATTTCAACTCCATTTTCTATAGCTCTTCCTGTTGAATCATTAATATTAACTAAAATAATGGTTTTACTTTCAGGAATTTCGATCCGAACATCACCCGTCCATTTGTCCCAAAGCAAAGAATGTCTACCAAAGAAATTCCAAGTGATAAAACGAGTAGCTTTCCAGTCGGCATAGCCAGCCATTGCATTCATCACTTCATCCGCCAAAAGTATGGCTTCTGCATCCGAACTATCAATATTAAAACCAGCAGCGGGCGGATAACTATGTGAACTTCCTTGAGTTGCACCATTCGTATCGCCATATTTATCTTGACAACCTAAAGCACTTAACACGATTAAACTTACAAATAAAACATATTTCATTATTGGTTCATTTTGGTAAAAAAATATTAATGTATTCCTATGTCATAATTATTCAAGAATACTGTTTATTATTCAAAATACAGTTTTATATTAGCATGGTAATTACATCAATTAATATAAAACATGGCAGTACAACATCAATTAGGGCTAATAGGTTATCCATTAAGCCACTCTTTTTCTGAAAAATATTTTGCTCAAAAATTCCTAGAAGAAAACATTGAAGGGTATAATTATCAATTATTTCCAATAGAAAAAATAGGGCTTTTATCTGATTTAATGGAAAATCATCCCAATCTATTAGGGTTAAATGTAACTATTCCTTACAAAGAATTGGTTTTTCCATTTATGGATGAAGTGAGTGAAGCGGTGAAGGAAATCGGCGCACTTAACACTATTAAAATTGAAAACGGAAAAATAAAAGGATATAATACAGATGTTTATGGTTTTGGAGAATCCTTAAAACCTTTTTTGAAATCACATCATAAAAAAGCATTAATCTTAGGAACAGGTGGAGCAGCAAAAGCGGTGAAATTTGTTTTTAATAGTTTAGATATTTTTTATAAATCTGTCTCTCGAACACCAGAAGCTAATCAATTGACTTACGCTGATATTACAGCAGAATTGCTCGAAACATATCATATTATAGTGAATACTACGCCTTTAGGTACATATCCAAATGAAGGAACTTACCCGAATATTACTTACGAAGGACTTTCAGATAAACACTTATTATATGATTTGGTCTATAATCCAGCCGAATCGCTTTTTCTTAAAAAAGGAAAATCTCAACAAGCTTCTATCAAAAATGGATTAGAAATGTTACATTTACAAGCAGAAAAAGCATGGGAAATTTGGACAACTTAAAATTCAATATTAAGTTTGGATAACCCTAAATTCCTCAAAAGGAAGAGTTTATAAAAGTTTTACTGATCAGAGCTATTTAACTAATCAATTAAAAATTGGGAAATGACAAAGGCAACTACTCCGATAGTAGATTTTGAAAATACTGAATACGCTTTTGCGATGAAATCTGACGAAGCCCTTAAAAAATCGGCTTGGTTATTTGGTATGATGAGCAACGCTAATTTGGTTAATTTAGGAGCAAAAGCGACATTGTTAGCACTCAAAATGCGTTTACCGATTACTTGGGCAATTAAACAAACAATTTTTGAACAATTTTGTGGCGGAACTACGTTGTTGGAATGTGTGCCGAATATTGATAAAATGGCTAAATATGGCGTAACAACCATGTTGGATTATGGAACTGAAGCAAAACAAACCGAAACAGATTTTAATAAAACAATGCGTTCAATCAATACGGCTATTCGTTTTGCGAAAGATAATGATACGGTACAAGTCGTTGTGATGAAATTGACGGGCTTAATGCCTTTTGATTTATTGGCAAAACTAAATAACGGAGAAAAACTTAATGCTAGAGAGAGTAAGATTTTTCAAGCAGGTAAAAAGCGAGTAGATTCGATTTGTTATGTCGCTTGTGAAAACGAAGTGCAAGTATATATTGATGCAGAAGAAAGTTGGGTGCAAAATCCAATTGATGAAATCGCAATGGAAATGATTTTGAGGTATAACAAAAAACAAGCGATTGTTTTTAATACTTATCAAATGTATCGTCATGACCGTTTGGCATATCTTAAAAAAACAGCTAGAATTGCACATAAGAATAACGCAATTTTAGGCGCGAAAATCGTTAGAGGCGCATATATGGATAAAGAACGTGCCCGAGCTACTCGTTTAAATTACACTTCTCCTATTCAAATTAGTAAAGCCAAAACGGATAAAGATTATAATGAAAGCTTAACTTATTGTTTGAGTAATTACAAACGGATTTCGTTTTGCGCTGCAACACATAATGCTGAGAGTTCTTTGTTGTTGGCTACAATGATGGAGAAACGAGGTCTTGAACGCAATCATCCCCATATTACTTTTTGTCAATTGTACGGAATGAGTGATAATTTGACTTTTAATTTGAGTAAGGCAGGATTTACCGCTTCTAAATATTTGGTTTATGGCCCAGTGAGAGATGTTGTTCCTTATTTGCTGCGTCGAGCGCAAGAAAATACATCCGTCACAGGTGATATTGGAAGAGAATTGAAATTGATTAAGAAAGAGGTGAAACGTAGGAAAAAATAGAATTATGGCAGTTTTGCTAATTAGTTGATTATGTGATTGTTAAGAATTAAGGTAAAGCATTAACAATCACATAATCATCCAATTATTTACTCATTAGCCTTGACCAACCGACTTTGAAAATAAGAAATAAGACTAAAAAAGTTCCTACCAAAAACCAAATAGAACCATGAAAAATAACCCAAATCCGCGTTTTTTGTATCAATAATAAACCAATAAACGCAGCCGCTATCATAAATAAAAAGCCAGATAATTGATCAAAACCAGGAATTCGATCTAAATCCAACCGACTTTTTAATATCATTAAAGTCGCTAGCATCGAAATAATAGGTAAGAAATAAACCAAAAAATTAACCGTTAGCAAACTTTTTCCTTCAAAAAGAAAAGTATAAATCGTTAAAGTAATCGCAAATATTCCTGGTACACAAGCCGCATAAACAATTCCAGAGAAAAAATATCGCCAAGGCACGTCATAAGATTCATCTTTACTAAAGCTCAATGCCATAAAAGTGAGCAAAGGCAAGCCAACAAAAAAGCCAATTGCGATGTTAGGATTTTGACCGATTTGGTTAAAAATATCTTGTAATGTCATTTCTTATATTAATTTTGATAATTCTTTTGAAGACAGCTAATATAGTCGATAATTGATAATTGGCAATGAATAATGACAATTAAGTCGTAATTTTTATTTGAATTTTCATTAATGATAATGGGCTATTGAAACCCTATTTTAAATTAGGATAATTAATTTTATGAAAAAATTTATAGAAGAATTAGAAAAACAATTAGCCTTTCCATTGCCTGGGCTTGAAGCTCAAATGAAAATGGCAACGTTTAGAAAAACAGATAAAGCGGAAGATTTCTTACCACCAAAAACATTCAAAAAAGCGGCAGTTTTATGCCTTTTGTATCCTAAAGGGGCAAATTGGCACATCGCTTTAATGAAACGAACTACTCATGAGCATGATAAACATAGTGGGCAAGTGAGTTTTCCTGGTGGTCGATATGAAGAGACTGATGCGGATTATGGATATACTGCTTTACGCGAGACGGAGGAGGAGCTAGGTATTCCTATGAAAGATATTACATTGATCGGGAAACTAACCGATATATACATCGCGCCGAGTAATTTTATGGTTTATCCTTATGTTGGATTTTGTGAAACTGTACCCAATTTTAAGCCAGATCGTTCAGAGGTTGCCGAAATATTAGAACCGAGTATCACACATTTATTAGATCCAGCTACAATAAAAACTGGAGATTTTAATTCTCCAAATGGTTGGACAGCTAGTAATATTCGCTATTTTGATGTGAATGGAGAGGTAGTTTGGGGGGCAACTTCAATGTTGTTAAATGAATTTTTAGAAGTAGTACGAAAATTTTCTTGATAAAAGAGTGTACAGGCAATCAAAATAAGTGATATAATATGTCAAATACAGAACCTATCAATTTTTCAAAAGCAGAGTTAGAGCGATATTCACGGCATTTAATTTTATCTGATTTTGGAATAGAAGGACAAAAACGCCTCAAAGCTGGGAAAGTGTTAGTAGTTGGTGCTGGAGGATTAGGAAGTCCTGTTTTGTTGTATTTAGCGGCGGCTGGAGTTGGAACGATTGGAATTTTGGATTTTGATGTAGTGGATGACAGTAATTTGCAAAGACAGGTTTTATATAGCGTTGAAGACGTGGGATTACCGAAGGTAGAAGCAGCAAAAAAGCGGTTATTATCACTCAATCCACATATCACTATTCAAACGCATCAAACTCAGTTAACATCCGAAAATGCATTAGACATTATTAAAGATTATGATGTTGTGGCAGATGGAACGGATAATTTTCCTACACGATATTTAGTTAATGATGCTTGTTGTATTTTGGGTAAAACGAATATTTATGCCTCTATATTTAAATTTGAAGGGCAGGTTTCAGTTTTTAATTATAAAAATGAAAAAGGAGAATATGACGTGAATTATCGCGATTTATTCCCATCGCCTCCGCCTCCAGGTATGGTTCCGAGCTGTGGGGAAGCTGGAGTTTTAGGTGTTTTACCAGGTATTGTGGGCAGTATTCAAGCAAGCGAAACGATCAAAGTGATTAGTGGAATAGGATCTCCATTATCAGGGAGATTGTTTATCTTTGACGCAAAATCGTTTAGTACGCGTGTATTGAAAATCATTAAGAAACCAACACGGCAGGCGATTGAAAAATTAATAGATTACGAAAAATTTTGTGGCTTAAAATCAGCCGCAGAAGAAAAAAAATTAATAAAAATGAAAGGATTGACAGTTCAAGAATTTAAAACGCTGCAAGATAGCGGAGAAGATTTCCAATTAATTGATGTAAGAGAAGCACATGAAGTAGCGATTTCTACATTGAACGGCTTGCATATTCCGATGGGAGAAATACCATCAAATGCAGATAAAATTGCAACGGATAAAAAAGTTGTTATTCATTGTAGAACAGGAGGAAGAAGTGGTGCAATGGTCAATTTCTTAGAAAAAACACATGGAATGGATAATCTATATAACCTTTTGGGAGGAATTAATGGCTATGCAAAAGAAATTGATTCATCTATTGCGGTTTATTAGGAATTGTTAAAATGGTTAGATTGCTTGATTGTTAAGATTGTTTAAACAAAAACTTAGCAATCAAGCAATCAATCAAGCAATATTAACCCAATTCTCTTCCTACTTTTTCTAAAAGTGCTTTTGTAGCACGAATACCATCATCTGGAGAAAGTTCTTTTCCTTCATATTCTACACCGACATAACCAGTATAACCAGCATCTTTAACGATTTTCATCATTTTCAGATAATCAGTCTTGGTTTCATTACCATCTTTATCAAAATCATGAGATTTTGCACTTACAGCTTTTGCGAAAGGCATAAATAATTCAACGCCTTCATAACGATCAAACTCCTTAATACAATCACCATCCCATTGTTTTCCGCTGGTACGTTCAACACAGAAATTGCCAAAATCAGGTAACATACCGCAATTGTCCATATTAATTTGCTTCATTACATTGATCATCCAATTGCCATCAGAAGAATAACTACCGTGATTTTCGACAATTACATTAATATCAAAATCTTTGGCAAAAGTTGCTAATGAACCCAAACCATCAATCGCAGCAGCACTGACTTCATCAGCCGTTCCCACACCAAAAGCATTGACACGAATAGAATGACAACCTAAAAATTGAGCAGCTTCTACCCATTTATAATGATTTTCAACGGCTGTTTTTCGTTCTTTATCATTTGTTGCACCAAGATTACCTTCACTGTCAATCATGATTAACAAACTTTCAACCCCATGATCTGCGGCTCTTGTTTTCATCTGACCTAAATAATCTTTGTCTTTAGCCTTATCGCCAAAAAATTGATTAACATATTCTATTGCTTCAATGCCAAAATCCTTCTTGGCCTTCATTGCGAAATCAAGGTTATCTAATTTTTTATCAAAGAAATCCTTGTTCAATGACCATTGGGCTAATGAAATTTTAAAAAACAAATCCTTTTCTGTAATAACATCATTTGCAGAATCATTCTTCTCAGAAGAAGACGTAGGGGAGCAGCCAAGTAATCCAAGCCCTAAAGCTAATTGCCCTGATTGTAAAATAAATTTTCTCCTATTAGACCTCATTTAGTTAGTATTTTATTAAACGTGAACTATTCACAGCTAAAAATACTAAGAAGAAATTATATTATATAACATCTAGTTTTCTAAATACCAATTACCATTAATACGTTGCCATTTTATTTTTGATTCAAAATCATTGCCAACAAACATGGCTTTGGTTTTGGCAATATTAAATTGAGGGCGGAAATCTTTAGCCCGTTTCAAGTCTCGAAGCAAGATCTCTTTTTGAGGTGCTTCTCCATAATATTTAACAATTTTTTTAAAATTACGAGCGGATTTTAGCTCTTCTACCATATCGGGCGTATAGTAATTCACTAAAACAGTTTCATATTCGCCAGCTTCCATTAGTCCAATAAAGGTATTGAGTCGGTGTTGAAGTGCTTCTTCGGGGGTCGGAGTAGAACAGGCTGTGAGCGTCATGAGTGCTAAAAGCGTAAGAGGATACATTATTTTCATAGTTTTATTCAAATTTGTGGTTGCTGTTATTAGTCTTGATTGACAAAAGTTAATAGAAATAACAAGGCTTGTCAATCAAGACTATTAGAACAAATCTATTCAATCTATTTTTAGATACGAGTAGAAGTAGTACTTTGTTTTTTATATTTTTTTTATCTATAATAATATTAAAAATGTTATAGGAAGTTATTTTAAAAAACACTGTAATCTGGTAACAACAGAATAGAAGTTAGTGGGCTATCTTCTGAATAATGATTAAATATGAAAAAATATATGAGATAAGATATGAGAAGCGATTCTAATTGTGTTTCTTTGCAGCGATAGAAAATTACTACAAATATTATAATTTTTTTGATAAAATTTGTATATTTGATAAGCATAAAGATGAAATAATCATTAAAATAATTTTGATAAAATGAGCTTTGAAATTAAAGGGAAACTCTATAAAAAATTTGATACTGTTCAGATTAAAGATACATTCAGAAAAAGAGAATTTATTTTAGAAATCGAAAGCGGTGCTTATACACAATTGATCAAATATCAATTGATACAAGATAGATGTGATGTTCTAAATAATCATGAAGAAGGAAGCGAAGTAAATGTCTTCTTTGAATTGAAAGGACGTGCATGGACTGGTCGCGATGGGAATACTAGTTATTTCACGAATTTACAAGCATGGAAAGTAGATGCAGTAAGTGTTGCACCTCCACAACAACAAGCCCCTGCTTCATCAGGATCAAATGATTTTCCATCAGCAGCAGATGCACCGCCAGCTATGAATGACGATTTACCATTTTAGACCTAAGAAATATCCTTGTTTTTTAAAAACACATAACTATAATATATTGATAGTTATGTGTTTTGTTTTTTAGGCTAACCTATGTTTTAAAGATTGGTATTAAAGCAAAGCAGATATAAATTTATCCTTAATACCACCTTTGATTTTATTACTATAAAATTAGGTAGTTGAAAATACTCCATTTACAAGCTAAAATCAAAGACCTTTTACTAATTTGATGGACTAATTAAATAATAAAAGTGCTTTATATTTAATATAGAGGCATATAAAATATTTTTTTTAAAAAAATACTACTCATAATCAAAGGCTTATAAACGTATAAAAGAAAGATGTGTTTTTTTATTGAAAAATTAAAAATCAATTTAATTTTAGACTTGACTTTTAATGAAAAAGTACTTAACTTTAAGTTAATAAAGAAAAAGGTTCTACCCAAATACACGAACTATTTTATATGAATAGAATTCAATCGTTTTTAAACTATATTCGTTATGAAAGACAATATGCTCAACATACCATTCAAGCTTATACAACTGATTTAAATCAATTTCAGACATTTCTAAATTTACAATATGATATTGATGATCTTGAAACCGTTCAACCACCTTTTATAAGGTCATGGATGATTCAATTAATGAACGATAAATGTATCGCTTCAACCATTCATCGCAAAATATCTACATTACAATCTTTTTATAAATTTTTGCAACAGAATGGGATTATAATAGATAATCCTACTGAATCAGTGATTCTACCTAAAAAGGTAAAATCAAAGCCAAAATACATTAATGAGCAACAATTAGATCAATTATTTGGTCATATTGAATTTGGGGATGACTATAAAGGTATTCGAGATCGTTTAATTCTGGATGTATTATATAGTACAGGTATGAGGAAAGGGGAGTTGATTAACTTAGAAATAAGTGATATTTATTTTAATCAATTAGTTATTAGTGTATTGGGGAAAGGTAGTAAAGAGAGGCTTATTCCAATTAATTGGACGTTAGCTAATTCAATTAAAGAATATCTCATTATTAGAAATAAAAATTTCAATATTGAAAACACAAAGAATGATTCCTTGTTTTTAACTCAGAAGGGAAAAACTTTATATCCTAAAGCGGTTTATAATATTGTAAATAAGTATTTGTCACAGGTTACAACAGCTGAAAATAAAAATCCCCATGCTTTGCGTCATTCTTTTGCGACACATTTATTAGCTAATGGAGCAGACTTGAAAGCAATACAGGATTTATTAGGACATTCTAGCTTAGCTGCGACACAAATGTACACCCATAATTCCCTCAAGAAACTTAAAAGTACATATAAAAAAGCTCATCCAAAGGGAGAGTAAACAATAAATAACAGGATAAATGATAGATGTAATAAATATTTTAGACATTCATCATTTATTAAGTTATTACTTAATCATATTATTTATATAACAGAGAAATGATTAAAAGAGAAAAAATAATCAAGAATCAAGAAAAAAATACCAATTAATTAATTTTTTAGTAATGGTCTCTTGTTTATTCAATCATTTCTATTTAAAATTCTAATCGTATGAAGATACAAACGCAAGCCATTCATTTTGTTGCCGATGCCGAATTAATTGAATTAATCGAAACGCGTTTGAAAAAATTACAGCAGTTTTATAACGAAATTTTAGATGCCACTGTCTTTTTAAGATTAGAAAATTCAGGAAAAATAAAGGATAAAATCGTAGAAGTGAAATTAAAAGTCCCCCGAGAGCAATTAATTGCAAAAAGTAAAAGTAAAAAATTTGAAAAATCTTTAGATGATACTTTGGAAGCTTTAAGAAAACAATTAATTAAGCATAAAGAAAAGATGAATGCGTATTAATTTCGATTTTAATGCATTGGTTTTTAATTGGAGTATAATTAAGTTATTGATTATCAATGTATTATTGTGTTTTTAATAATTTTTATCTTTTTTTAAAATAAAAAAAACTCTTTTAGTAGGGAACTTTTAGGATTAGGTTTGCGGTTAAAATTGCCGTAAGCCTAATTTTTTTATTGTTTTTTTTGAAAAAAAAGTTCAATAAATTTGGAGGTTTAAAAATAAACCCTACCTTTGCACCGCGCTTTAAAAGAAGGGGCAATGAAAAAATAAAAAAAATCAAGAAAAAGTTGTTTTTTAAAGAAAAAGTATTATTTTTGCATCGCTTTAGAAAAGTGCTTAAAAAAAAGAAGCCGAAATAGCTCAGCTGGCTAGAGCAGCTGATTTGTAATCAGCAGGTCGGGGGTTCGAGTCCCTCTCTCGGCTCACTTCTTTTAAATTGCCTATGTATTTTTATGTAGGTATTTTTTTTGAAATATTTTGTGTTTAGGCACCTGGGGGTGCGCCGGAGTTGGAGAGCCGGGCCAGACTGTAAATCTGGTGACTTTGTCTGAATAGGTTCGATTCCTATCACCCCCACAATTAAAACGTTAAATGCGGGCGTAGCTCAGTTGGTAGAGCATCAGCCTTCCAAGCTGAGGGTCGTGGGTTCGAGTCTCATCGCCCGCTCAAATTAGAAAGGGATTTAGTCCCTTTTTTTAGTATTAAAGAATAGGCAATGAATATATCCGTTGCCGATGTAGCTCAGGGGTAGAGCGTTTCCTTGGTAAGGAAGAGGTCACGGGTTCAAATCCCGTCATTGGCTCGAGTAACATATAGTTTGTTCTAAACAACATTTATAATAATCATTATTTTCACTTCTTAAATTAATAACCGATGGCTAAGGCAACATTTGAAAGAACGAAACCGCATCTCAATATTGGTACCATTGGTCATGTTGACCACGGCAAAACCACTTTAACTGCTGCAATTACTAAAGTATTAGCAGATAAAGGATTAGCTGAGAAAATGGATTATGATAATATTGATGCTGCTCCTGAAGAGAAAGAGCGTGGTATTACAATCAATACAGCTCACGTAGAGTATGAAACTGACAATCGTCACTATGCACACGTTGACTGTCCAGGTCACGCGGATTATGTAAAGAACATGGTAACGGGTGCAGCTCAGATGGACGGTGCTATTATCGTAGTAGCGGCAACTGACGGACCAATGCCACAAACAAGAGAGCACATCTTATTATGTCGCCAGGTTGGTGTACCTAGTTTGGTTGTTTTCATGAATAAAGTTGACTTAGTTGACGACGAAGAGATGTTAGAGTTAGTAGAGATGGAAGTTCGTGAGTTATTAGATCAATATGAATTCCCTGGTGATGATACACCAGTTATTGCAGGTTCTGCATTAAAGGCTTTAGAAGGAGATGCAACAGCTGTAGCTCAAATTAAAGAGTTGATGAACGCTTGTGATACTTTCATTCCTGAGCCAGTAAGAGAAGTTGATAAGGATTTCTTGATGCCAGTTGAGGATGTATTCTCAATCACTGGTCGTGGTACTGTAGCTACAGGTAGAATCGAAAGAGGTGTTATCAATACAGGTGATCCAGTTGAGATCATTGGTATGATGGCAGCAGACGCTAAGCCTTTAACTTCAACAATCACAGGAGTAGAGATGTTCCGTAAGATTTTGGAAAGAGGAGAGGCTGGTGATAATGCAGGTCTTTTATTAAGAGGTATCGACAAAGAATCTATCAAGCGTGGAATGGTAATCTGTAAGCCAGGTTCTGTTAAGCCACATGCACACTTCAAGTGTGAGGTATACGTTTTGGGTAAAGATGAAGGTGGTCGTCACACACCATTTTTCAACGGATACCGTCCTCAAT
>CAKZLL010000083.1 GCA_937125475.1 uncultured Saprospiraceae bacterium
GTAGAAAAAGCTCGCCATTCACTATAATTAAATATTTCCATTAATTCCCTTGCATTCCAGCACTCTAGACCATCTAAGTCATAGCAAGCATCTTCAACTTTCTTAAATAGTTCTTGGATTAACTCTCTCTTCATGTTTTATGTTTAATTGTCTATTTTTGTAGTACCGAATATACGAAAGTAAGTAATATCATTCAAATTTCTGGCTATCTTTGAAACACTTCTAAAAGTCTTCTATAACTAATAAGAAATAAAGCTATCCATTCAAATGACTGTATAAGTAATAACGGATGAAAGTAGCATTTCGTTTTAAACAACACATTTATTCTGCCTTTCAATTGCATTATAAAAAAAGTAATTTTGAATATCACTTCAAAGAATGAACAATTATTCATTCTTAATTATCAACTAAAAAATAATGGCTCGACATAAAAAAGGCAAATCGCCTGAAAAAAAATCATTTAAAGAACAATTCGCCGCTTTTAAAAACCTACCAAAATTCTTTCGCTTAATTTGGGCAACCAATAAATATATGATGATGGGAAATGTCGCATTGCGTTTATTGCGCTCGGCGATTCCTATTACTGTTTTGTATGTTGCTAAACTTCTCATCGACGAAATTATTCGATTGATGGATACAGATGGAGGTGATTTGACTTATCTCTGGACTTTGGTCGCAATAGAGCTTGGATTGGCTTTATTTTCGGATATTATGAATAGAGGTATTACGCTTTTAGATGGTTTATTAGGCGATTTGTTTTCTAATAAAACATCGGCTGAACTCATTCGACATGCTGCAAAACTAGATTTGGCGCAGTTTGAAGATCCTAATTTTTATGATAAGCTCGAACGAGCACGCCGACAAACCGTCACTAGAGTAGTCTTGATGACTCAAGTTTTATCTCAATTTCAAGATATTATTACTGTTGTTTTTCTTGCGATTGGTTTAGTCGTTTTTAGTCCTTGGCTGATTATTTTATTATTCCTTGCGGTTATTCCTTCATTCTTGGGTGAGACGCACTTTAATGAGCGTTCTTATTCACTTTCTCGAAGCTGGACACCTGAGCGTCGAGAATTGGATTATTTACGATTTATTGGAGCAAGTGATCAAACAGCGAAAGAAATCAAGATTTTTAGTTTATCTGATTTCATGGCCAAACGCTTTGATCTATTAGCGGATAAATATTACCTCGCTAATCGAGAACTCGCCATTAAACGCGCACTTTGGGGAGCAGGATTGTCTTCGGCTGGCGTAATAGCCTATTATGGGGCTTATGTTTTTATTGTTTTAGAAACGATTGCGGGCGTGTTATCTATTGGTGATTTGACATTTTTGGCTGGCTCATTTAAGCGCATGCGCGATATGATGCAAATGATCATGAAACGATTTTCGAGTATTGCGGAAAGTGCATTGTATTTGCAAGATTTATTTGATTTCTTCGAATTACAACCTAATATTAAATCCGACGCCAATTCAAAATCAATTCCTACAACTATTAAGGAAGGTTTTGTTTTTGAAAATGTAGGATTTAAATACAATGGTAGTGATACTTGGGTATTGAGAAACTTATCTTTTCATTTAAGAGCAGGCGAAAAAATGGCGTTAGTTGGTGAAAATGGCGCAGGAAAAACGACACTCGTTAAATTATTAGCTCGACTATATGAACCAAATGAAGGGCGAATTTTGTTAGATGGCGTTGATATTAGAACTTACAATTTAGCAGAATACCGAAATGAAATTGGTGTTATTTTCCAAGATTTTGTCCGTTTCCAAATGAAAGTCAATGATAATATTGCAATTGGACAAATTGATGAAATCGAAAACGCTGCAAAAATTGAACAATCTGCTACTAAAAGTTTGGCTAATCATGTGATTTCTAAATTGCCCGATGGTTTTGATCAAGTTTTAGGTAAACGCTTTGCGAACGGTGTTGAGCTTTCGGGAGGAGAATGGCAAAAAGTAGCTTTGGCTCGTGCTTATATGCGTGATGCTCAATTACTTATTTTGGATGAACCTACTTCGGCACTTGATGCAAGAGCAGAACATGAAGTGTTTTTACGTTTTTCTGAATTAATAAAAGGCAAAACAGCCGTCTTGATTTCTCATCGTTTTTCTACAGTAAGAATGGCGGATCGGATTTTGTTTTTAGAAGAAGGAAGAGTTCTAGAATTAGGCAGTCATGAAGAATTATTAGCCCAAAACGGAAAATATGCCGAATTATTTAATCTACAAGCACAAGGATATTTGTAGAAGGTATAATATTAAAACCGTAGGGTAAAGGCATGCCTTTACCCTACAATCCCATCCTTTCCAAAAATATTACATATAGAACCTATACCCTAAATTAAAAGTAGTTTGGCGTGCTATCTCATTTTTTTCGACATGTCTTTCTTTTTGGTGGCGGATAAATAAGCGCAAATCACTAGCATTTGTAATACCATAATTCACTCCTATATCTGCTCTATATCTATTTATTACAAAATCTGGACGATAACAAAAAAAGGTCTCAGAAGAGCAATAAGGGCGAAAACCTAATGAACCTAATACAGGATTAACATATTCAATTAAAATTTTTGGTCGAATATGCATTTCTAAATAATCATCTGTTGTATTATATTTCCGTTCCCACCTCACTCTACTTTTAAAAATTAACCTATTATTTAACACACTCTTTTTGTGAGATAATTCAAAATATAATCGCTGTTGTTCTATCTCGAAAAAGCGAACAAAACGGTAAAATCCTGCAATTTTAAAATTGTATTTTAAATTATATTTTAAACCAAGATCGGAAAAACGGGCGCTGTAGAGTAGTGAATTGGTGTGATAACTAATTTTGGCGCAAAGGCTTAAATCTTTTGTTATTTTCTTATTAACAAAAATACCTGTCCATACCTTAACGTTCTCGTTAGGTAGATCTTCCATCGCTTGCGCACATAAAAATAGTGGCAATACCAAGAAGATTGGCAGTATTGATATTTTATGCCAATATAGCTTCATTGTGGTGCTACGTTAATTAGTTTTAGTATTTATTCTTTAAATAATGTTCTCAATTAAAACCTATTAATCCCCTTGATTTTAGAATTGGAACATCAATTATATTCCTAGACTAAAAAATAGGTGATTAGGTACTTAATTTTAAACTTTTTATTTATGGGTAAACCATTATCCTACAATTTCTTATAAGGTGTTATTAGTGATAATGGTATGGTGTTAAATTTTGTAAAAGTGTGCTATTGGGTAGCAAGAAGTGTAATTTAAGAAGGTGTTACATAATAATTAGAAAAAAAATTAGTGCTTTTTTTATTTACTTAATACTTCCTTATTCACAAATATATACTTTTTTTAACAACAATCCCGATTTTTAGTATCTGCCCTATGTAATTTTTTTAACTTCATTAGGCAGAGAATATTACAATTCACATATAAATTAAGACAATAGATATAAATTTAAATTTATAAATACCTAAAAAACACCAAATTACATATGGTTTTTATAATAAAATGCAACAAAAATCAGACCTAATTATGTTATTATTATACCTATAAATAAAAATATAATTATTTTATCTATACCTTTCCCGACTAATTATCAGTAATTTCTCTACAAAATATTTTTAAATCTTTATTATTAACTATTTTTGCACAAAATTTAAATCATACTTATAGTTTTGCAATTAACTATTGACATAGGAAATACACGGGTAAAAATCGTTTTGTTTGAAAATGGAATAATCGTTGAGCGATTTTATCAAAAAAAATTAACGCTCGATTGGTTAAAGAAGTTATGGATAAATAGATCTATTGAAGCCGTTATTTTATCATCAGTAGCTAAAGAAATGGTTGAAATTGAAAGTTGGTTAAAACAACATACTCATTTTATACAACTCAGTTATACCACAGCAATTCCTATAAAAAATGGTTATAAAACGCCCAAAACGTTGGGCAATGATAGAATAGCTGCAGCAGTTGGAGCATTTTCTTTATTTCCGAATAAGAATTGCTTAATTGTTGATGCAGGAACTTGTATTACTTACGAGTTTATTGATGCAAGCGGGACTTATAGAGGTGGAAGTATTGCTCCTGGAATTGATATGCGCTTCAAAGCGATGCATCAATTTACTGCAAAGCTACCTTTAATTGCAAAGCAGCGTTTGACTGATTTTATTGGTTTTAATACCGAAACATCAATGAGAACAGGAGGGCAGTTAGCTGCAACGCTGGAACTTGAAGGCTTTTTGGCTCGATATGAAGCAACATTTGGAGCGATTGAATTGATATTAACTGGAGGAGATGCAGAAATTATTTCTCAACAGCTACTTCATAAAAAACACATTATTCACAAAGATTTAGTCTTAATCGGACTACATAAAATTTTAGCATATAATGCCAACATATTGGAATAATAGCATGAAACAACTTTTGTTATCAACAGCATGGGTGATTTTTTTAGTACTTAATATTCAAGTACTTATGGCTCAATCACCATCGGATAATTCGCCTTATTCGCGATACGGATTAGGGAATTTAGTTTCTACGGATTTTGGTGCAATTAATGGAATGGGCGGGATTTCGACCGCTTACCATACTAGTAATTCTATCAATCTAAGCAATCCTGCCTCGCTAGGATATTTGCGCACGACTGCTTTTGAAGTAGGACTTTATAGCGATTTTTCTTGGTTATCAACTAACGATGCTTCTACTTTATCGGTTGATGGGAATTTAACACACCTTGTTTTGGGTTTTCCTTTAAAAAATCCAATTAATCAAATAACGAACATTAAGCGATCTCCTTATAACTGGGGAATGGCAATGGGAATAGTACCTTATAGTCGTGTAGGTTATGAAATTGAGACTGAGGACATCGTTCCAAATATTGATACTGTTTTGTATCGATATAATGGCAGCGGAGGTTTATATCAGCTCTTTTTAGCTAATGGAGTTAGTTACAATAATTTCTCTGTTGGTTTTACGGCAGGTTATTTATTTGGTAATATCTCTCAAAATCGTACAGCTATTTTCACGGATGTAGCTAATTCTTCTTGGAGTATTCTAAATGATGATATCAATCATTCTGGCTTTGTTTATAATATTGGATTGCAACAGGAGCTTGAGTTGAAAGATGATTTGAAACTATTACTTGGCGCAACAGCTAATAATACCATGACAGTTGGTACTGAAACGCGGACGCTTAATCGTCGTTATAATTCATTGAGTGGTTATGATACGATTACGAATAGTCTTAGCACTGGAGAAACAGCGACTTTGCCATTGGAATATAGTTTTGGTGCTACATTGAAGAAAGATAATAAATGGCTGATTGGTCTTCAATATTCCGCTGCTCGATGGTCTGAATATGAAAATTCTGCTAAACCAGATCAATTAGCAGATACTTATAAAGTCGCATTTGGTGCAGAGATTGTTCCTGATCATAATGCTATTAATCGCTACGGTAAGCGCATTTCTTATCGCCTTGGTGCTTTTTATCAAACAGATCCTAGGCTTGTCGGCTCTGATCAATTACAGTCTTATGCTGTCACAGCAGGGGTAGGGCTTCCGATTATTCTTCCGAAAAAAGGCTTAGTTGGTCATACTAATTTATCATTTGAACTAGGAAAAATTGGTTATAATACTGCGATTAGTGAAAACTACTTAAAAATAAAAGCAGCATTTACATTCAATGATAGCGGTTGGTTCTATAAACGTCAATTTAACTAATTAGACAATTAAATTTTGTATTAAAAAAGTGTATTTCGATTTGTGGTAATCCAATAAATTGAAATACACTTTTTGATTCTAAATTGTTATAATACACATTTCAACTAACATTAATAATGATATAGTAATTGTTGAATAATCTCATTCTTTACAAAGAAAAAAATAGGAATATAGATTTTTCAAAGCCCGTGTTCCTATTTTTTAGTTAAAACTAAAAACCACCTAATAAAAGCTCGTCTAAGTAAAATAAATTTCTCTTTCCTCTAAAATGAAAAAGAAGAACAAACGTTCTATAAATAATAACTTGTTCTATATAATGTCATAAAGTAATAATCATGAAACTATCATTACTTCTCTCAATTTTCTTCTTATCATTTTTTTCTAGCTTTTCCTTTGGGCAATGTGAGAATTTCAGCAATTTTCCTCACGGAGCCGAGGAAGGCAAAAAAAATTATTTTTACATGCGTGAAAATATTAAAAAAAATAATATTGCTGCTGCAATTCCATTCTGGCGAAAAGGAATGAAATACACTCCAGGCGGTAGTCAGCATTTTTATACGAATGGAATCAAGATTTATGAATATTTGATTAAAAAAGAGAAAAATGAGGAAAAAATCGCATTTCTTCGCGATTCTCTCTATACACTATTCGATAATCGTATAAAATGCTTTGCAAAGTCAAATAAGAAGAAAGGATCTATTTTGCTTAGGAAAGCCTATATGATGTATAAACAAAAGGCTGATAATCAATGGATTTATGATACTTACCAAGAAGGATTTATGCTTTCTGGAGACAATGTTAATTCATTTTTAATTTATCCTTACGCATTCATAGCCGTAGAGCGCTTTAAAAATGAGGAAATAAATAGGGCAGAAGCACAAAAAAATTACGAATCATTAAAAAAACTCATTACTTATAATATTGAGAACGCAAAAAAGGAAGAAGCAAAATTTAAATATCAAGACGTTTTAGAAAAAGTAGAAAAAGTCTTTCATCAAAAATTAGAACAACCAATTTTTGATTGTGAGTATTATTCCAATATTTATATTCCACAATACAAAGCAAATCCTGATAGTCCAGCAGTTTATAGAATGGTTTATCAAGAATTATTGAAAGCTAGATGTCCTGCGACTTTACCGATTTTGGTCGAAATAGGAGAGAAGGATAAAATTAGAATTGCGGAAAAGAAAGCAGCTATTTTTAAAGCAGCTCGCGATAATGCACCAAAATCAAAGAAAGCAGTTTGGGAATATCAAAAAGGAAATTATAGTTTAGCTGCTGATTTGTTTTCGGAAGGAGCAGTTGAAGAAGAGAATTTAAGCATAGAAGCTAGGGCAGATGTGTGTTTTAAAGCGGCTCAAATTTCATTTTCTCATTTGAAAGATTACGCTAAAGCTAGAAGATATGCTGAACAGGCTTTGGAATATCGCCCAAATTGGGGAAAACCTTATTTATTAATTGGTGATTTATATGCTTCAAGTGGACCGCTTTGTGGTACAGGAACGGGCTTTAAAAGTCAAGTGGTAACTTGGGTTGCAATTGATATGTGGAAAAAAGCAAAGCAAGTTGACAGCGATCCTTTCGTAAAAAAACGAGCTAATAAGCAAATTAATAAGTATTATAAATTTATGCCAACGGGAGAAGACCTGCATTTAAGGCAATTAAAAGAAGGACAAACTTATACAATTCCTTGTTGGATACAACGCAAAACAAAAGTTCGAGCTTACAATGAGTTTAAAAATCCTTAATTTAATTTTTAGTTTTTCATAAAAAATGCCTTTCCATTTTAAGTGGAAAGGCATTTTTTATAATCATCAATTCAATGAAAATTATAGTATTTTATTTTTTCTTAGACTTCTGCATCTGATTCTCCTTAGCGCGTTTTCTGTATTTATATATTTCAAACCTAGTCATTTCAGCTTTTGGCGGATAATGATTATTGTTTGTTTCTACATCAGCCGTTTCTAAATTTGGATCAATTGTAATGCTTTCGACTTCTTTATCAGCAACAAAAACTTTAGAAACTTCCTTATCATCGAAGCGCCAAATTTCAGCAGGAATACGCTCAATTCTACTCGTGCCATCTTTGAAATTAAGCTGAACAATAATCGGCATAACTAAGCCTCCGATATTTTCAAAAGTCACTTCATAGAAATTATCATCTTTTTTCAACAATTCTTTTTCATCATCTGACAATGATTTTAAGTATCTTTCATAAGATTTTTTGTCTAATTCAGTCACTTCAAATTTATCATACTCATTATAAAAATCAACTAACGACTCATCTTTTTCAATTAAAGTTTTATCAATCGCTGTTTCATTTCGTAAATCTGTGATATATTTTGCCTTCTTTTCTGCTTTTTTTCTAGCTAAACCTTTCTCAATAACTGGATTTTTTGTGCTTAATTTAAACCACTTCACATCTTTCAAACCGATATCTACATGATCCGTAGTATAAAACCAACCTCTCCAATACCAATCTAAATCTACACCAGAAGCATCCTCCATAGTACGGAAAAAATCTGCAGGTGTAGGATGCTTGAACATCCAACGTTGAGAATACGTTTTGAATGCAAAGTCAAATAACTCTCTGCCCATCACACTTTCTCTCAAAATATTTAAAGCCGTTGCAGGTTTGCCATAAGCATTATTTCCAAACTGATGAATAGATTCCGAATTGGTCATAATAGGAGAAATATTTTCTTTATCTCCACCCATATAATCTGTAATTTTCCAAGCTGGACCACGACGAGAAGGATAATCAGCTTCCCATTGTTGCTCCGTCAAATACTGCAAAAATGAATTTAAACCTTCATCCATCCATGTCCATTGACGCTCATCAGAGTTGACAATCATTGGAAAATAGTTGTGTCCAACTTCATGAATAATTACACCGATCATTCCATATTTGGTGCGTGGAGAATAAGTACCATCCTTTTCTGGGCGACCAAAATTGAAACAAATCATCGGATATTCCATTCCTGTAAATACAGCATGCGTAGAAATCGCCACAGGATAAGGATAATCAAAAGTGTGTTTTGAATAAGTTTTTAAAGTTTGAACCACTGCTTTTGTAGAATATTTCCCCCATAAAGGATTACCTTCTTTTGGATAATAAGACATCGCCATTACAGTTCTATTTCCAAATTTCACACCCATCGCATCCCAAATTAACTTACGAGAACTCACGAAAGCAAAATCACGAACGTTTTTTGCATGATAAACCCAAGTGCTTTTTTTCTTAGATTTAGTCTTTTCTTTCTCCTCAGCTTCCGCCTGCGAAATAATTATAACTGGCTCTTTTGCTGTTTTCGCTTGATTAAAACGCTTGATTTGATCTTTAGATAAAACTGCTTTTGGATTTTGCAATTCTCCCGTAGAAGCTACAATATGATCCGATGGCACAGTAATGCTTACTTTATAATCTCCGAACGTTAATGCAAATTCTCCACTACCTAGAAATTGCTTGTTTTGCCAACCTTCTACTTCATTATAAACTGCCATACGTGGGAAAAACTGAGCAATACTATAAACATAATTATCATCTTCTTCGAAATATTCATAACCAGAACGACCTCCGCCTATCAAAGCATTATTGATATTATACCACCATTTAATGCTAAATTTAAGGTTGCTTCCAGCTTTTAAAGGCGTTGGCAAATCAATACGCATCATTGTTTTATTGATCGTATATTTCAATGATTGACCTTTAGCATCCTTTACTTCACCGATTTTGAAACCACCATCGAATTCATTATAATAAGGTTTGACAGAAAGACTATACATTCTTTTAGAAATGTTATCCTGTTTAATCTTCTTAGAATCAGAGTCTTTTGCTCTCATATTTTGATCCAATTGAACCCATAAATAACTCAATGCATCAGGAGAATTATTGAAGTATGTAATCGTTTCTTCTCCAGTGATTTTCTGCTTCTCATCATCTAATTCTAACTTAATATCATAATTCGCTTTCTGCTGCCAATACTCATGACCTGGCGCTCCCGATGCAGTTCGGTAAACATTTGGCGTGGCTAATTCTTCTTTCAATTGTTTAAACTTCTCCTGCGTAAATCCGTTAATGGATAATAGCAAGATCAAGCCTACCATACTAAATTTAGTAACATTCATCTTCATAATTTTTTTTTAAAATAAATCAATAAATAGTTTTAAGGCAATTAAAAATGTTCCTACTGAAACTATTATGTTCCATTTTTTTTGCTCTACTCCTACCCTATCAACAACAATAAAAGTAATTGCTAAAGCTCCAATCACAATTCCAATTTGTCCTAATTCCAAGCCAATATTAAATGCGAATAATGGCTCTATAATACTTTCTTCCTCTCCTAAAATCATTCTTAAAAAACTAGAAAACCCCATACCATGGATCAAACCAAAAAAGATAGCAATAAAATATTTCCACTTTTGCTCTACTCCTTCCCTACTCTCATAAAGGATATTATATAAACAGGTCAGCATAATCGTAATTGGAATAAGCATCTCAATTGTCCTTTCTGGAAATTTGACTATATCCAAAATTGCTAGAGCTAATGTAATAGAATGTCCAACAGTAAATGCAGTGACCAAAATTAAAACCTTTTTCCAATTTTTTATAGCATATACAGCACATAAAGCGACTATAAATAATATATGATCGTAGGCATTGATATCCGAAATATGATCAAAGCCTAATCTTAAATACAATTCAAATTGCGACATATCTTTCTACTGTTTTTAATGAAATCTTTCCTTAATTTTGACGTTAGTTATTTAATTGATAATGGAGAATTGGTAATTCCTAAGTTGACGTATGAAATTTATACCTGACATACTGAATTGTGTGTCACGTGGAACATAATAATCTAAACCAAATAAATCTATTAGATCTTAGCTCTCCCCTACTAAATAAATCAATTATCAAATTGTTCCACATGGAACATAATTTAATAAATTAAAATAATGAGAACGATATTAATTACATTTTTATTAGGACAATTAATTTTTTCGACAAGTTTCACCGATGCGCATAAGTATTACATGAGTGTTACGGAAATTGATTATAAAGAAAAAAGTCAGTCTCTTGAAATGTCTATTCAAATATTTACTGATGACTTTGAAATCGCTCTCGAAAAAAGGAGTAAAGAAAAAATCAGATTAGGAACAGAGAGAGAGCATAAAGAAACAGATACCTATATCAAAGAATACTTAGAGGAAAACATTGATATTTTGACTGATGAAAAAACATGTACAATCAATTATATAGGTAAAGAAGATAAGCTAGCAAAAACATATTGTTATGTTGAAATAAAAAATGTTGCCCCTTTTAAAAAAATAACGATTACCAATAGTATATTATTTTCATTGTATGATAAGCAAAAGAACATTATTCATTTCAGAAGAAACCGAAAAAAAAGAAGCCTATTCCTATATTCAGGAAAGGCTTCTGGATCTTTCATTTTTTAAAAAATAACTTCTTCATGATTGATTAATTATGGTTAATGATAGATGATGAAAATATTTGTTTAAATTTTTCATTAATCAATTGACCATAATTAATTATTCATATCTAAAAGATATTTCTTGAAGTCTTTAAACTGAGCTGACATCTGTGTAAAAGACTTTTCTCTTTTAGTTAGAACCGCTAGTTTTTCTGGCAACTCAGATGTAGCGCCTAATGCTTTTTCTATTACATCTCCAAACTTCATAGGATGAGCTGTTGATAAAATAACACTTTTCGCTTCTGGGTTTTCAGCTTGATGTCTTTCCCAACTTTCTAATCCTACCGCTGTATGCGGACAAGCAGTGTATTCATGTTTTTTATAAACGGCTTGCATTTTAGTAATAGTATCTTCATCATTAACCGTATAACTTTCAATCAAGTCTTTTATTTCACTCCATGTGAAGCATAAATCTTTTATACGTGCAAAATTAGAAGGCGCTCCAACATCCATTGCATTAGATAAAGTTTGAACCGACACACTAGGATTATATTCTCCTGTTTTTAAATACTGATGAAAAACATCATTATCATTTGTAGCGGCTACAAATTTCTTAATTGGCAATCCCATTTTCTGAGCTAATAATCCTGCGGTAATATTTCCAAAATTTCCAGAAGGAACAGTGAATACAATTTTTTCCGTATCAACTTCTTTTTCTAATAATTGCTTATACGCTTCAAAATAATACAACATTTGAGGAATAAGTCGAGATATATTAATTGAGTTCGCAGAAGTTAATTGATGCGCTTGTGTTAATTCTTGATCTAAGAAAGCCTGTTTCACCAACCTTTGACAATCGTCAAAACTACCATCAACTTGTAAAGCAGTAATATTTTTGCCCAAGGTCGTCATTTGACGTTCTTGCAAATCGCTTACTCTTCCTTGCGGATAAAGCACAATTACTTTAATATTCTCTACACCATGAAATCCATTAGCTACTGCGCTTCCAGTATCTCCCGAAGTTGCAACCAAAATAACTAATTCTCGATCATCATCTTTGACAAAATAACTCATCAAACGAGACATAAATCTTGCACCAAAATCTTTGAATGCTAAAGTATTCCCATGAAAAAGTTCTAAAACATAAGTATCATCATCAAGTTGAACCACAGGAGCAGGAAAATCAATCGCGCTTTCTATAATGTTTTTCAAGACTTCTTCTGGAAGTGCGCCTTGCAATAAAGTACTAACGACTTGATAAGATAATTCTTGAAAAGAATATTTAGTTAACTTTTCAAAAAAATCAGCTGATAGTTGAGGAATAGTTTCAGGCATATATAAACCATTATCTTGCGGTAACCCTCTTAATACCGCTTCTCTCAATGAGACAAATTCCTCTGGACTATTTGTACTATATAATTTCATAATTAACACCGTTTTGCTCCTTCTAGATTAATTGTTGATATATATAACTTACTATTTATATTTTGATTTCGATAAACCGCTTGCATTGCTGCCCCTACCCTATTAGCGATTAAACTATTTTCGCACAAAGCAAAAATCGACGGACCAGCACCAGAAATAGAACAACCTAATGCCCCTTCTTTGATAGCCGTTTCCTTAACTTCATAAAAATTAGGAATTAATTTTGCACGTTGAGGCTCAATAATTACATCTTTCAAAGAGCGACCGATTAAACCAAAATCACTATTAGTTAAACCAATTATTAAACCAGCTAAATTACCCGATTGTGCAATATGCTGTTTCAGCGTAACATTTTCACTCAAAACACCTCTCGAATCTTTCGTTAATACTTGAACATCTGCCATTACAACTGCGACATATAGCCCTTTAGGCGCGTATAAACGATGAACATCTAACGTTGCATTCTCACGGCACATAATAATTCCACCTAATAATGAAGGTGCTACATTATCTGCATGATAAGCACCATCAGCGCCTTGTTCTCCGAGCATAGCGAAAGGTAATAGTTCTTTTTTGGTCAACGGTCTGTTCAATACTTCATTAATTGCCATTACTCCTGCTACTGCAGAAGCTGCACTAGAGCCTAACCCTGTACCAAACGGCATTTTTTTCCTAATTTCCAAATCTATTCCAATATCAACTCCTAAATGATCTAAAACGGCTTGTGCTGCGATACCTGCCGTATTTTTATGAATTTCTTTAGGTAATAAACCATTATCACCTGTGATTTTAGAAATTCGCAAACCTTTTTGATCTGTTACTTTAACTACAATTTCATCCCCTAGCCCATTAATAGCTAATCCTAATAAATCAAATCCACAAGCGACATTAGCTACGGTAGCAGGTGCAAAAACCTTTATATTTTGGTTTATTTTCATATTATTTAAATAATTAAGTATTATAATAGCTTATTAATCATTAAAACCTACCTAGGTTTAGGCAATTTTTAATAAAAAGATCTATTTAATTATGATACTTAGAATGGTAAAATTAGAAAATGTAAATAAATAATATTCTGAATATTAAATCAAAAACTATTCTTACAAATTGCAAGAATAGTTTTTGATTTAATATCTGAATGTACTTTATAAATACTTTCTATAATTAAGTCTTGTTGAATAGCCGCTGTTCTTAATTTTTTTTATATTTCTAAAAGAATAGACATATAACACTATTAAGAAAGTGCAAAGATGGGTATTTTTTTAAAAGGCAAATAAAATTAACAGGATTAAAATGTTCGCTTAGCTAAATATTCATTTTCTTTTTGCGTCATTAACACTTGTGCTGCTTCTGATTTATCATCAAAGCCAATCAAATGCAGTGCACCATGTATAATAACCCGATGTAATTCATCCAAAAAAGAAACATTTAGCTCTTTTGCATTGTCCTTTATTCTATCAATACTAATAAATATATCCGATTCAATCGGTTCGTAACTATATGGAAAAGTAATAATATCTGTATAAGTATTATGTTGGAGATATTCCATATTTATATTATACAAATATTCATCGCTACAAAAGATATAATTTATATTCTTTAGTAGCTTATTTTCTATTTTTATTGAATCCTTGATCCAATCAGTAATTTCAGGTAAATGTTCTAACTCAAATGAAATATTTTCTGTATGAAAAAAAATAGTTCCTAAATTTGGTGCTGCCATTTAAAGTTTGAATTGTAATTCAACAGCGCTCCCCTCTCCAGAGAAAATCACCAAATCAGCCAATTGACGCATTAAGAAAATGCCCCGTCCTCCAAGTTTTAAGATATTTTCAGGTGCAGTTGGATCTGGCAAATTGGTATAATCAAACCCTGGACCATCATCTGTTACTACAAACGCAATCTTTTTACTGTCCTTTTTCAAGTCAATTCGTACTAATTTGCTTTGTTCAAGCCCATTACCATGAATAATCGCATTATTGACCGACTCAGTTACGGCAACCATGATATTTCCATACACATCATCATTGAGTTTGTAGGTTTCACGAGCATTGTCAATAAAACTTTCTACTACTCGGATATTTTCAGCTAAAGACGGAATTTTTAGATGTAAAGATTTCATTGTGCAGACATTTTTCAGTGGATAGTTAGCAGTTACTCAGTTATCAGTTATCAGTTATCAGTTATTTCAGTGTTTTGTACTATTTCCACTGATAACTATTTACTGTTCACTGATAACTGAGTAACTGCTAACTGAAATTAGTTTTTTAATTTTTTAAAATATTCATTGACTTCCCTTTTGTAATAGGGTTGTAATGAGGCAGGGATTGTTTTTAATAATTCAATTT